>JBIKVD010000287.1:0-5624 GCA_044357055.1 Oligoflexales bacterium
ATTTATCAATAAGTTATAATTATAATGAAAAAATACATGACCCCATGGAAGCTAATAAGCATTCTTGTGGACGAACCCTCTGAGGACCGTAAACACGAGAATCTTGCAGTCTAGCCATAAAGACCAATTTTGAATGTAAAAGAGGTCACATTCGATGCGTTTTTCTATACTGGTGTCGCCGCGCCAACCATTCACTTGCGCCCAGCCCGTAACGCCCGCCTTAACTTTATGGCGTAGCATATAACCGGGGATCTCTTTACGAAATTGGTGCACAAAAACAGGCCGCTCTGGTCGTGGCCCTACCAGACTCATCTCTCCGCGCAAAACGTTGATGAATTGCGGTAATTCATCTAAAGAAGTGCGCCGCATCCATTTGCCGATCCAAGTGGTCCGCTGATCATGCTTTTTTGCGAAAACAGCTCCAGTGTGAACCTCGGAATCGACGGCCATGGACCGGAATTTAAGCATCCAGAATGTTTGCCCATCGAGCCCCAATCGTTCCTGACGATATAAGACGGGGCCATTTGATGTGGCTTTGATAAATAGTGTCAGTAAGAAAATGATTGGGAAAAAGACCAGTAGAGCGAAGACGGCACCAAAGATATCAATCATTCGTTTTACGACTCGGCCGGGGCCGGCCAGAGGACTTTCATGAATACTGATAGCGGGCAAGCCCAGGGTCGACTCAAGGCGGGGCGAGAATTTGGAGATTTGCAGCACGTCCGGCACGATCTTAATATCAGGAACCTGGTTAGCAATATCGGCAATTTGATTCTTAAGCTGAAAATGAGTATTCGCCTCAAATATGATAAAAACTGTATCCACAGGATGCTGGCGCAAGTAATCAGACCAATCCTTTGGTAGAGGGTGATGCTCACGGATTGCCAGGGGATCAGAAATCTCGTCCAAACAAAGCTCGTACGCCAATTGATATTCATGGTCAGACTCGCCGAGTCGCCTTTTGACCTCTTGATAGAGGTTGCCCCCCCCAATGAGAAGGGATTTTCTTTTGGGAATTCTACGTAAAAAATAGCGCAGGACTTTGCGAAGTAGGCTTCGCCCAGAGACGAGTCCGGTTGTCATAAAGAGTAAAAATAAAACTAAGGTCAGGCGACTATAGCGATATTCTTCGTAAAGCGCTGTAAATGCGGTGAATGCAACGACCTGAGCCACGGTCACTTGAATGATGTCCAGGGCTTCTTTCACGGCAGAGCGTCTCTGGAGGGAACGGTGATAAAATCCGGTGAAAAAGCTCGTGAACAGCCAGATCAAAAGAAGGAAGGGCATTAGTTTTAGATACAAATAGAGATCGGGAATCCCTTTGGGCGCAGTGATAAAACTGTGGAAGCGAAAGTAGTAAGCAAGTAGCCACGATAGCAGCATGATGAGGACATCTGTCAAGACTAAAGCGGCACGAAATTCGGTGAGGATTTTTTGGTTTAAAGTCATAGTTTAATGAACTACCTGTTGCAAGACTTCGACAAAATGTTTCAAGAAAACTTGCTTGTCAAACTTCTGGGCGGCGCCAGTAAGGTCGTCGACTTTGAACTGCAAATCTTCAAAACGAGAGATAGCCTCTGCGAGGCTGTCGGCCGTAGGTTCTTCGAAAAAGAGACCCGTGACGCCAGGAGAAATGTAATCGAGAGCTCCGCCTTTCTTGAGTGCTATAACGGGAGTACCGCTCGCCATCGCTTCTATGGGTATCAAGCCAAAGTCTTCTACCCCAGGAAAGAGCAACCCCTTTGCTCGGGCCATCAGAGAGGCCATTTCCTCATTGCTGGGATTGATGACAAACTCAATCTTTTTGCCGGCGTTTTCTTTCAATCTCTTCAATTCCGGCCCTGACCCCGCAACGACTAGGCGTTTACCCACCATCTCACAGGCTTCAATGGCAAGATCAAAGCGCTTATAAGGGACAAAAGCGCCAGCTACGAGGTAAAAATTTTCTTTCGCCGAGGTGGCCGTGAACCGACTCGTATGAACGGGAGGATGGATTACCCGAGCTTCAACACCATAAAAGCGCTTGATACGTTGGCGGACAAAATGGGAATTGGCCACAAACATATCCACCCTAGGGAGACTGGCAACGTCCCATTGCCTCATTTTTGCGGCCATAATTTGAAAGGCAATATTGATCAGAGGAATCTTGCGCATCGTTCGGAAATATTCTTCGTTTTGGTCCCAAATATATCTCATTGGCGAGTGCATATAGCATAAATGTCTGGCCTGTGGGCCAGGAATGGCACCCTTTGCCACCGCGGACGAGGTGCTGATGATCAAATCAAAGGGTCTAAGGTCGAAACTCTCCATAAGCGCGGGAAGGATTGGCAGTAACAGTTTACGCACAGGGCGCAGCCAGGCGATTCCGGGCGGAGTGAATACAGATCGTGCGGTGATTGCTTTTGGCATTCCCTTTGGTTCATAAAATAGCGTGTAAATCGGAGCATCGGGAAACAACTCAAGCATCGTTTCCAGAACTCGTTCCCCTCCGCGATAGGTGTCTAGCCAATCATGGACGAATGCGACTCTCAATATTTCTCCCTTAGCTACGATTCTCCCCAGCGCGCCTACCTAGGTCTTAGGTACCGTACTCTGTCGCCGGGAGTGTGTTCCCCATCCTACTGCAATAGAGAGCATTTTGCCCTAAATTTTCCATCTGAGCATCGACTCCATCTTGGATATCTTCAGGGCTTTCGCAATGGCTTATCCATTCCTTTGTGAAAAATCTGCTAAAGGCCAGTTAAAACCTTTTATTGCTACTCCTACCAAGCAAATATTGCGCAGTCGAAGTTTGCATGGGCAGAAACTCGTTGCTAGAATAAGAATGAGCAATCCTGACACACAATCATTGACGGACGGTCCTAGGAGGCGAATGGCACAGAGAGCCATGGCCCACCAAGGATGGGTGGGCTCACTTTTGTGAAATTTTCACGCAGGACCCTTTTCGGAGAGACAAGATCGGATGAGTCAATCGGGATTCAATTTTAAAAACGATTCTACTCTTTCAGCTCCCATCCAGGCTTTTAGGGAAGAAGAGTTGTATTGTCTGGGCGCAGAAGATTTGCGAGCATGTTTCCCTGATATTATTGGGGAGAGCCCTGCGATGCTGCAAGTCTTTGACAGCGTGCTGAAAGTCGCACGGAGTCAAAGTGCAGTCTTGATCTTAGGGGAAAGTGGTACCGGCAAGGAACTCATTGCGTCGGCCATTCATCGCCTCTCTTTGCGAGCAGATCGCAGATTCTACGCTTTCAATTGCAGTGCCATTCCTGAAAATCTGATTGAATCGGAATTATTCGGCTATGTGAAAGGGGCCTTCACGGGAGCCAACGCTAGGAAACTTGGATTGTTTGAAATTGCGGAGGGGGGCACCATCTTCTTGGACGAGATTGGTGATATGCCTCTCAATCTTCAAGTCAAACTTTTACGCGTTTTGCAAGAAAAAAAGTTCATTCCCCTAGGCTCGACGGAGGAGCGTACGGCTGATGCGCGCATCATCGCCGCCACGAATATGAATCTTCTCGATGCTGTGACCAACAAGCAGTTCCGCGCAGACTTGTACTATCGCTTGAACGTGCTTCCTGTGCACTTACCCCCCCTGCATGAGCGTAAAGAGGATATAGCCCTACTTTTGCGTCATTTTTTGCGGATTTCCAATCGTATGCATGGCTTGGCGCAGCCCTGTGCTTTATCCGACGAAGTTATGAAGCATTTAAGCGCTTATTCGTGGCCCGGAAACGTCCGCCAACTGCAGAATCTCGTTGAGAGGCTGGTGGTCATGCGTGGCGGCGGGATAATCCGTTTGCACGACCTTCCTGCAGAGTATATGGAGCATCCGCAGGCGACAGTTGCAATGGTAGGGAAAAGACAGGAAACGAAGCCCGCACCCACGATCTCTCGAATCACTCAGGCGGAGTTCCCATCCGAGTCTCTTCCACACTCAGATATTGCAACCATGACAGCCGATCTTCCCAGTTCGGAATTCCTGGAATCGCTTTTTAAAGAAGGTTTTCGCTTAACGGACTATATTGAAAACCTTGAAAATCATCTCATATGTCGAGCTTTGACGCTGACGGCCAATAATCGCAATCAGGCGGCAAAGATCCTTGGGATGAATCGTACGACTTTAGTGGAACGCATTAAGAAACGGTCTATCGGCCGAGAGATCGGGATACCGGAGGTCCTTAAGGATACGGCGAGTGACGATGGTAATCCTAATCGCGAGCTGGATTTTAAGTGATTCTCATTCGCGATCATTTCAGAATTTAGACCTTTTCGAATTCTGGTATTGAGGCTAGGATCGACTTTTCTCTTTCAGGAGCATCACCCTTCAAGTCATAAAGTACGGAAGGTGCTGTATGTTCATCAATGATGACGAAACGGTTTTGCTTTGCATCATGCACGTAGACGTCTGCCGTCGCAATGTCAAACCACCAGCCATGAATACGCAAAGTCCCCTGATTCAAGCGCTCTTTTATCAGTGGATAGCTAGCCAGGTGCTCAAGTTGTTGCAGGACGTTCAGTTGGGAGAGTTTGTTGACGTCTGACAGACTATCCTGACAAAGCAACTTGCTGGTTTTGAGCTGGTGGTAAGCCTCTTTGCCGTGCCTGAGCCAAGCGTTTACATGGGGAGTTCTATGATCCTCATAATGGTTCATAATCGCATGCATTGCGCCGCATTCTGAGTGGCCGCAGATAATAACGTCTGCAATCTTAAAATTCACAACCGAAAACTCTATAGCTGCAGCTTCTGATTCATCGCTTGCAGAGATCCCATCGGGGCCGCAGCATGGGATCAAGTTTCCTACATTTCGCACGACGAAGAGATGGCCAGGGTCAGAGGAGGCAAATAGGTTCGGCACCACGCGGCTATCGGAGCAGGCTACAAATAAAGTGTCAGGCTTGTGCTCTAACGCCAACTTTGCAAACATCTTTCGATAGCCAGGCAAGACGTGATGGCGAAAATCAATGATTCCCTGGATAAGCTTTTGCAATGAAATCCCTACTTAGCAACCGTCTGCGTAAACCGGCATCACCATACCGCTTCTCGTGCACTCATGCTAGTTCTCAAACAATGTGGCATAGCACTGGCGAGGGGTTTTTTATTTATCTTATTTTTTCTGGATGTTAGCGTAGCAGTCGCAGAGAAAGCGGCCCCTAAAATAAGTCAAAATGACCAAAGTATGGTTGCAAGAGGTACATCGATGAATCCAAGAGATTTTTTTACTCCAGAGCACGATATGTTTCGTGACGAGGTCATGAAGTTTTTGCAGATGGAGGCCGTCCCCTTTCATGAGAGCTGGGAAAAACAGGGGCATGTGGGCAGAGAAATATGGTTAAAAGCCGGGGCGGCAGGTTTACTTTGTACGGGGGTGTCAGAGGAATTTGGGGGAGTCGGTTGTGACTGGCGTTACAGCACCATCATTATTGAAGCCCTAGCGAGACTGAATTTGACAGGATTAGGTTTTAGCCTTCATTCGGATATTGTCGCACCCTACATCGAACACTATGGCAATACCCATCTGAAGCAGAAATACTTGCCCAAAATGATCAGCGGGGAGTTTATCACGGCGATTGCTATGAGTGAGCCCGAAGCGGGATCAGACTTACAGAATCTCAAATCGACC
>JBIKVD010000288.1:0-5622 GCA_044357055.1 Oligoflexales bacterium
ATCATTGGACATATTTCCTCCAAGCTGACATGGATTAAGCGCTGAATAGGCCTAGGTATACTCAGAAGAATATACTGGAAGCCCTTTAGTTCTTTACCTATTGGCAGATAAACGAGTCAGTATCCGTGTCATAACTTAAATACTCAGACTCTTGGCAAGCTGGATCAATATTGTTACTAGTCATTAAGTTGATGAAGTCAGCTTTTTTAGCGTTGTCAGTGATTAAGTCATCGCCCGCGTCCCGCATTGCATTCATAAGGTTTGTAAAATTTGCGGCCCCAATCTGAAAATAGTAGTTTTCCATAACCTGACCGCAAAATAGTCCGAGCTCAATCGCGGTTAAGTGACTTTCTATAGCGGGGAACATCGTGGTCACAATCGCCTCCATGGCGTCAGTCATTCCTGCTGCCGTCGCTGTCTCCGTATAGTTCTCAATCATATAGAAGGTTGTGCTATTGGCGATCCCACGGACAGCTAATTCGAGAATATCAGCATTGACCTCAACCGCTTTGTAGTCCGTTATGGCATCGGCCAGAGCAGAGTAATGATTCGTGTATAACGCGCCAAAATCAAAGTCATCTAGGTTTCCACTCAAGGGCTGACGATAATAGCCGTCAATATGAGCAGTGATGCGTCCCAGCACGTCAGAAACTAGGAAATAGTCATTATCATCTGCTACTGCCAATGGTGCTATTTTGTAGGCTAGACTGTAATTAAAAGCAGTTTGGATTGTTAACATTTCCGCGCCGGTAAAATCGTCTGTGAGCCTGTATAAGTAGCTGAAGTATGCATCGGAAAGGCTGGCCGCACTTGAATAACGATCGTAGTAGTCCATTTCACCCGCTTCAATCACAGCAACCATCAATTCGATAAATTTTTCGCCAACTTCCATGTATTCCGCTGCTGTGGAATCATAATGATCAAACAGTTGTCCCCCCAAACCGGCAAGAAATTCCATAAAAACCCAATAGGATTCGTTTTCGGACAGGACGATCGAGCGCTTCATGACTGGGATAAGGAATTCATCATACTTGGACCCTGCCATGGAAATGTCAGCGATAGAAGGAATATACATGGCGCCAATAAGCTCTCCCAATTTGTTAGCAACTAAAAAGAGTGGGATTTCTCCAACAGTCGCAGGAGAAAGCATTGCCAATGCTATTTTAAGCGCCATATCATCATGATCAGCATCGGGAACTGAATCTAAAATTTCCTCAAAAACAATTTTCGAATATTTATCGATCTCAAACTCTACATCTTCCCAGGGCATATGTTGAACAAATGAGCGAGCAACCTGCTCCTGAGACGACAGCTCTAGGGGGTTTACAGCAATTGCTACATCCTCGTAAACTGCCACGCGAATTTCTTCTTGTTGCGTCTTTGTTCCGATCCCCTCATTAGCCATCATATTGAGAATTTCATCAGCTAACAGCTGGGCAGGAGTGGGCTCTAGAACAGTCTCATCATCTGAATCCTTTGGATCCTCTACTTTGGGATCCTCTTTCGCGGGATCCTCGACTGGAGTCGTTGCTGGATTGCTAGACTCTTCATCAGTTTTCGGTTTCTGGTCGCAGCCTAGTGACAATCCGAGCAAAATGAGGAAGTAGGTAAAATTGGTGACAATGGCGCGCATAATAGTTCCTTTGTTGAGAAAGGCTTTTCTGAATCCCAAAGCTTGACCGCCGTCGGAGTAGAAATGGAAAACCTCCAAATCTAACCCAACCCTTGCCAACGCCTCGGAAAAAATGTTCCTTGAGTTGAATAAAAAGGTATGAATTACGGAAAGTGACTGCAGTTTCTCAATAAATGTGAGGAGTTAGGTTTTTTGCGGAAAGAAGGCCGGTGACTCCCGTTCTTACAAACATGGGGGCAGGTTTCGCCACAACCTTACTATACGTTTGACAGTAGTACTTCCATTGAAATGATATTATGACCAAAGCTTCTGTTGAGTAAGGTTGTTGCACTCAAAAATAGGTCTTCATGAAAGTCATCCGCATGAAACTACATTCTCTCGGTTTCCAGTCGCAGCTTATCTTCACGTCCTTTGATGGCAGAGCCAAAGACAGCGGGGATCATTGGGAGATCCACACTCTTAGCAATCCAAATTTCTTCTGGGGAAATCTCTTGATTTTTGATCGTCCCCCTAGAATGGGAGATTATGCTACCTGGACTTCGCAGTTCAAAGAGGCGTTTGCCGACCGTGACGTCCATCACATCACTCTTGCGTGGCAATCCTCTACCGGGGACATTGGGGATGTCAGCGAATTTCTCGCTAAAGACTTTATTTTAGAATCAACGACCGTACTCTCAGCATCCGAAGTGATACGTCCCCCAAAGTATAACGAAGATCTAGAGGTTCGCCGCCTCGTGACAAGCAGCGAGTGGGAAAGGATGGTGGAAATCCAAACCCTCTCTACTCATGGGCCCTTGTCTACAGCGACATGGGAAGCCTTCTATCGCAGTCAGGCCGAGCGATTTCAGCGGATGGAAAAAGCGGGTTTTGGCAGCTGGTATGGAGGTTTCGTCGAAGGAGTTTTAGTGGCAGGCTTGGGTATCTTCCATCGAGATCGGCTGGGACGATTCCAGACCGTATGCACAGATCCCCATTTCCAAAGACAGGGTATCTGCCAAACCCTTGTGTACCAATCTTCACGGCTAGCCTTGTCTTCAGGAAATATGGATACCCTCGTCATGTGCGCGGATCCCGATTACCACGCCATTCAAATCTATGAGCTAGTGGGATATCAACGCCAGATCACTGAGAATGGGGTCTACTGGTGGGACAAAACAAAACACCGTTAAGTTTTTACTTTCACCGCCTAAAATAGGCCTTATCGCCAATGGTAGCTTAGAGCAAATCCTAGACCCACGTTGCCATAGAAAGGATGTACTTGCGAAACCAGCTGTGGCATCTGCCAACCCAATCTTGTGACTGGCCTCACTTCCTCCCCGCCTGCAGCCATATCCAAAGAAGGCGAGCAGCGGCGGAATGAGGTTTCCAATACCCCAACGAGACCACCGAAGCTCAAGCCGGCCAAAGCTCCAACCGCGAGTTGGCGACCAGCATATGCGGATTTGTCCGCAGCAACCATATACAGTCCTGTGCCTGTAGCTCCAAGCAACATGCCGTACATGGCATCTTTAAAAATCACCGCTCCTCCTAGGTCACGACAGGCAGGGCTGGCGGCGGCACTGCGCGCCTGGCACATGGCAAGTAGGGTACAAAATAAATGGATTGGCTTTAGAGCCGTAGAACGCATCGTGGACATGGTATCTCCTTGTTCAGATCCCGAATGGGATCTGAAGTTCTTATGTTTATCTGCGAAAGAAGCGTCAACGGGATTTTGTTTACGGTGTAACAGCTACCAAGGCTAATTCAACGGTTGCTGTGCGCAGAGATTTGATCTCGACCCATGCTGGTTCATCGTATTTCTTGAGCACGCGATAGAGTTCGCCATCATCCCAGAAACCATTGCTATTGCTATCGAGATAGGACCGGATAAAGTACTTACCAATCGGCACTTGTGGACTTAGAAACTCTGCTCGTCCTTCAAGCCCTGCGATAAGGAAACTCTCGCTAGGAATGCTGTATACCTGTGCTGGCAAAAAGGCGAAATCATCTTGAGTATGCAATTCTATTCGCACTTGTCTGCCTAAGGGCGCTTGGAATCCTTCGGGAAGCGATACTAAGAGACGCAAAAATGCTTGGCTTTCGGCGTCAGGGCCTTTAAAGAGTTTGTCGAGAAATATATCGACGCTATGG
Source organism: Oligoflexales bacterium (assembly GCA_044357055.1). Classification (GTDB taxonomy): domain Bacteria; phylum Bdellovibrionota_B; class Oligoflexia; order Oligoflexales; family JBIKVD01; genus JBIKVD01. Next base: position 3,764 of record JBIKVD010000288.1, read on the forward strand.
TTTGATTCTTCTTCATTGTTAAGCACGAGACTACGAAGTTCAGACAGAGCACCATAAGTACCCATCGGCTTTTCTGTAACCAGACTCATGCCATTGTACTCGTAAGGGGTCACTTCGTCCTGGCGATGACTGATAAACGCTCGGAAATAGAAGGTCCCGTCAGGCAAGAAGATCTCCGCTGTCGACCGGCGTCCGGCGCGACTGGCATCAAAACCATCTAAAATGGCAGAAGCTTCAGGACTTCCAGCAAAATAGGGATTGTCGAAGGCCTCAACGATGACAGTCTGCGAGGAACCCAGATCTTCGTTGAGCAGGTAGAACACATTCACCTTAACTTGATTGCAAGCATCTCCTTGACAAGTGGTATCAATAAAGGACTCTTCTTTCTCATAACAGTATCTTTCATAGTTCTTTTCATAGTTCCTTTGTTGCCGGTGCTCTGTACATGACACCTCGGAGACCGAGGATGAAGATCCCTCAGTTTTCTTGAACGATGTGCGATACTCGTAGCGCTGAGACTCTTCCCAATCGTCATCGGGATCTTCATTGATAAAGACCCCGCATGAAGAAACCGTTAAACTCAATCCAAAATACCAAGCTGAAATCATTCCCATTCTCATTGCGTTTCTCATCAGACAGCCCTCCATACATTCTATTCTTATCCTCTAGGTCAGGATGACGAGCTATACATGCCGTAACCGGCTTAAAAGCTGTCGCATCAGGCAAGCTCCTCACCCATTGCCCACCTAGATTGCGAAAAGTGAGCCAAAACTTAAGTCACTGAAAGGTAAACTAATTACTGAATTACCTAGTTTTAACATTGCCAGTTATGGCAAGGTGCGTTTTGGCGCCGAATTGCCGCCGTGAGATTAAATCATGTATTTTCAGAGCATTAGCACAAGAGAGACGCGACCAACACCTCTCAAGCCGCAATTCACTCACTGCCTGAACTGGCAGCCGCGGGCCACTGGATTGGCCCCAGGTTTTCAGGAGTAAAGCATGGATAGCGTTGATGCCGATGCCCCATCCGCCGCTGGCCAGGAACTCGTCCTAGGCCATCGCTACAAGATTCGAAACTTGGCTGGTCAGGGAGGCATGGGATGCGTCTATCGGGCCTGGGATCGCGTGCTCCAGCGGCAGGTCTCGCTGAAAAAGATTTCTAAGTCGGAAGATGCGACCTTGCGGCGGCTTGCAGAACTAGAATCAAAGACCCTAGCCAAGATCAGCCATCCCAATGTTCTTACGATCTATGATGTCATTGATGAAGATGAAGGCCTATGGATTGTCGCTGAATGGATCGAAGGCCATTCCCTGGAGCAAATCATTGCTAAGCACGGTCCCTTAGATAGTGTCCGCCAGCTTGCCTTGGCGCTGCAATTTCTCGAGGCGATTCATTGCGTGCACGAGCACGGCATCATTCACCGTGATCTTAAACCCGCTAATGTCATGATTACCTCTGACGGTAACCTTAAACTCATTGACTTTGGGGTGGCCTTCCACCCCATTGAATCGAGCGGCGCCACCATCGTCGGTTCCTTGCAATACACAGATCCAGCCATCCTTGCAGGCATGGGTCCGAGCCATTCATCAGACTACTATTCTTTCGTTATCACCATGCTAGAGGCAACACTGGCCGAAAAGATCTGGCCCGAGCTGGCCCCATTACCCCTCTACCAGCACATCGAACAGCACGGGGAAAAACATATACGCCGTTTGTTGCATCGCCTGCATCCCGCACTCGCTTTATGCTTGGATAAGCTGTGGCATTTGGCAAAGGAGCCCGGCCCACTCCACTCCACCCCAGTCCCGGAAGGATCACTACTCGAAGGAAAATCCAAAAGAAGTGGATCGAGAGATGA
>JBIKVD010000044.1:0-17461 GCA_044357055.1 Oligoflexales bacterium
GTTGTGATTTTCGGTTTCTTGCTGTCGACCGGGTCCGCTTAGCGGAAATCGGCCTCGGCAAAGTTCAGGCGAGCTCTGTCCCCGTAGACTGACAGCTGTAGGTAGCTGCCGGCTGGGATGGACTGGTTAATGTTCTGCTCTTTGATTTTGCCGTCGCTGCTAACATCGAGGTCAGCGACTTGAGCGCCATTGATCAGGACGCGGACGCGGGCGTTCTTCTTGTTGTCACTCCAGGAGAAACGTAACTTGTTTAGAAAGCCGCTGTTAAGGGGGAAACCAATAGTTTCACCGTTATTGACATCGCGGTTGATATCAAAGCGCTGGTCAGCATTGGAAGGCAGGGTTGCGCCAGAGTATTCCACTTCAAGATAGTTAAGGAAGATAGGATCTTTCTTGATGACGAGCTGCAGGCTGGTTGGTGCAGTCAACATGCGGTTAACGTCGATGGTGCGTCCGCTGCCATCGCTATTGACGTCAACATCCCGCGCGATGGTATTACCTGCGAGAATGAAATCAACCTTCGCTCCTTCAGTCCAGTCCGTCCAAACCGCTTTGATGCGAACGACATTTCCTGGGGGCAAAGTGAAATTGGCTGAGCCATTTTCGTTAATGTTGTTGCCATAATCGAGGCGAACCACGCGGGGTCCTGAAGGAGGCGGTGGCACGACGATGGTCATAGATTTCAGCCGTAGTTCAACGGTTTCGATGAACATTTCACCCTGAACGCTTAACGAGACTTGACCGCTGGTAATGGGGTTGCTGTCTGCACGAAGGTCTAAAGTAGCATTGCCTATCATGGGGTCAAGGTACGCAGAAGCGTGAGTTCCGCTGTTGCTATCCAAATTTAAGTTGCCAAATCCACCCGCAGTGACTCGGGCGCCCATGACAATTTTACCGCGTAGGGAATCGCCTTGAGCTTGTATCAAGTTTGTCAAAGAAATTTTGGAACCGATCGATGGGTTCGTGCTGGAGATAGATTCGAAGACTTCGAGTTGAATCACTTCTTCGCGACCGTTGCCGATAGGATCTCTCGCCTGGGCGACTTGGCCGATACTGCTCAAACTGAGTAGAGCGACCGCTATTTTCGTTCTCATAAATATTCCCCCCGGAATGTTGATTTGCACCAAAAAGTTTTCACTTTGAGGTAACAAAATGGTTTGTAGGGTCTACTACTGCATGGACTGTGCCATGGGAATTTTCGGCGGCGTGAAATGGTCGCAGAACTTTCTGCTCCAAAATAGCCGAACTATGACTGTGGCTTAGTTCCTCTCTGGCTCTTTTTGGGGTTGGATATTGTGCCCTTTAGGCAGCAAGGAGAGTAGACCCTGGTAACAAATTGATACTGAAAGGGAAGGGATGCGGTTGCAATTCGGTTCCAGGTCGAAATTCCCAGGGCAAGAGCCCTGGGAATCGGCGTCAAGTATGCCGAACTCTAGTGTTACGGCGTCATAGTCACAAGGGGGGAGTCACCCTTAAAATTGAAGAGATTATGTGTGGTCTCGTCTTTCATCACCGTTCTAACGTGAGTTTGTAACTCTAGTAGCAGACCAGCCTTGGGGTTTTCCATACTTCCCATATTGGATGTGCCAACTTCTCGCATAGTCACAGAGACATCGTAGCCCCAGCTCACAGAGACCTTAGAGGGAAGTACGGTCACGTTGGTGAGGTAATTTCCTTTCCCAATCAGATTTCCGCCATACTGATGAACGGTCGTATAGGTAATGTCATAGACGTTGATCCCATAGAGATTTTTGCCATAGACGCGGTAGCTTCGGAAGGTCATGTCCGAGAAACCCTCTAGTTGAGCCGAATTTGCAACTCCGGCGGGGAGAGCGTGGGCATAATCAAAAGCGATTTCTACTTTTGGCTTACCTTTTTCGACCAAATTCCAGATCTTTGTGCCAATATTAACGATTTGGTCGAGAATGATCGTGCCATTTTTTAAAGCATCGATGATCTCTGCGAAGCTGAGGAGGTCCTGGCGAATGGCTCTTTTTTGTGCAAATTGCTCTTCGATTTCTTGTTGCCAAGAGAAGGGAGTTTCAAATTCTTCGACCACAACTTCCGACAATAGATCGCCGGCGTTGCTTGGGGGTGTACTGCCGTCCATTGTATTGCTTATGGCACTCATGGGCGCCCCAATGAGCCCGAACAATAATAGCCAGGGTGCTAACGTGTGCCGGAAACTAAAGTTCAGTAAGTGACGCATGAAATGGCCTCCCCGAAAAGTGAGTGATGGATTTCAGCCAATGTAGGGAATTTACGAGGCAGATGCAAGTGACATTCAGATGTACCCGGAGCTTCACAAAGAATTCATCCTCTCCTTGATTGGAAAGCATTCTTAAGATGCGAGACACATCTTTGGGCAAAGAGGCAAGCTTTGGCATGGGAGGAGGTCAGGAATTGGGCCAGGGGATATCGGTTTCAGCAAACAGGGCCTCTCCTGGGCTCTAGTCTTTAGGAAGGATTACGATCGTCTTAACCGTGCCTGTGAGTCCTGTCTTCTCTGTACGGGCGTAAGGTTCCGTCGTTTCCATGGTGCCGAAGCTGTAGGAGTTATTTGAAAAATCAAGACCATCGTAAAAAACTGAGCCCTCGCTGCTTCCGGGTGCAATATTGTAGGCTTCGAAATTGCTGTGTAGGACAGCGGAAGTTCCGGTGCCACTATTGTAGCGTTTAAGATAGTACTTGCCGTCGCCGGTATTATAAGTGGAGTAGTAAGGCATATCATCCACTAACCAAATCTGCACCGCTTGCTCATCGGTGCCTGATAACATGGCCAGTGTCTTCGTCTCATCATCGACAATAGCTAGAGCGCGATATTCGTCGGTCCACTGGTCTCCGCCACCATTGGTTGTGCCTCCCACGGGCTGGCAATTAAACCAATTCGATGAGTAGAAGGCCACGGGATTGGTTTCCCGCTCTATCGCTTGCCGATCTGGGTCACTCACGCTCCAGACATTTTCAACCCGTTGGGAGTTATCCATGTCCGTACACATATCCGAAATGACATTGTTGTAGCTAAAACCTTCAGAAGTGTAGCGCCATTCGTTTGCGGCATTGTTATCGTTGCACTCAGTCTTGGTTGTAAACTGCGGAAGACCGTCGCACCAACCCGTGGTTCCCTTCCAAAGCCCGCCAGCAGCTTGGCACAGAGCCTCGGTGCCATAGACGGCGTCACCTAGCAGGTAAGGGATGTTATCTAGGACACAATGCTGTCCACGCACTTGCAGACCACATTGGATTTCTCCTTCTTTTTTCTTGCGAACTTTGCCGATGACGTAGACATTGCCCTCCGAGTCCTGCTTAATGGCATTGATTTGGCTGCCGCCACCTGCAAAAATCTGTCCTTGGCTTTCACAACGATTCTGGAATTCCGTGACCCAAGCGGCCTTCTTTATAGGGTCATTTTCGTCATTGCCATTGCCAAATTCAGTCCTATCCTCCGGACGAGAGACATTGATCCAATTCCAGATATCCGAGCCACAAGTGATCACTTCGTCAATACTATCAGAGGCATTATCGCCAGCGGAGGGGTCAAAATTAAAGAGGCAGGCCGAGTTCCAAGAGGCAGTGGTGGAACTGCGAGGATCTGGACCAAAAAAGACCGCCGTGTCTGTAGCGTTAGCACCAGCCTTGGGTTCGAAGACGAAATTCCACCAGTCTCTAGCAATTTCGCGAACGCCGCCGCCGGCTGGCGCGACATAACGGAAAAAACCACCGCCATCTCCACCACCGCCACCGTCACAGGAGGAATTACCGGTGTAGAAGACACCGCCTAGCTTTGTGATCAAGAAGTCATTGACACAGATATTAGCATTTATGACTTCGGTGGTTTGAGAACCATCGCGAGTACGCTTATAGACAACAGACTTCCCGTTGCTGTTGGGTGGTGATGCTGGATAATAGACATTTGATTCGTCATCAAATTGGAAAACGCTATTGCGATTGGCCCGCCAACTGTCGATGAATCTCTGATTGTCGATACACTCAAGGTTATTAGCTTCGGGGGGGGAGGTCATCAAGGTATCGAGGGTTCCACCTTTGACCTTGAAAATCTGACACTGGTAGCCATTGCTCATCTCCCATACGTCGACACTAGGATCCTCCGGTTGACGATAGAGGAATGCTCTTTCAAAGTGGATGTAGACATCTTTATGTGGTGATACAGCTATGGTCATAATTTTGGGCAATTGCTGGGACGGCCCGCCCATGTTTTGGGTTTCTGGCTGTTCAGCAGTGATTGCCGGTTGAATATTCCCATCAGAATCAAGTTTTACCAGTGAAGACTTTTCGGCGTTGCTGTCTTCGAGTAAAGAGGCATTTTTGAACCCATGCAAGCCGGCTCCCATCGATCCACCACCGTTCGTATCCACAATCAACACGCCCACAGCGCCGTTGAGATCGGCGGTAACATTGAGGGGAGATTGAGTTCCCGGTCCCCCTGGTCCCCCCGGTCCACCACCGTTTGAATTGTCATTCTTTTTCTTGTCACCGCAGGTCAAAAAAGTAGCTACCACTGAGCTAACTAAAATGGCACGAAAGACGGATGCATTTGCAAGTTTCCACTGTTTCATGGCCGGCACCTCGAGTCACTTCTATGTTGTTATAACTTGAATCGTTTGTGGCATCGGATGGCTATGCCATAGGCATAAGCGAACGGGTATTTTCTGTTGTATTGTCAAATGGTTATCGCGGATGTATTGGTGGGACGGGAAGTTTCTCAGGGCTAGCCGGACTTCACAAATACTTCATGATATCCAAATTCTTGGGCGAACCTTGATAGGCCACGCTGCCTTTAGACAGAACGATGGCCTCATCCAAGTATTTCATGGCTGCAGGGCGATGGCTAATGGCCACCACACAAGCGCCTTGAGAGGCAAAAGCTTTGAGACTGGCAAGGACCATCTCTTCCGTTTCAGAGTCCAGCGCAGATGTACCCTCGTCGATAAATATAAGAGGATCATGGCGATAAAAGAGTCGAGCTAGCAGAATACGTTGCCACTGGCCTCCCGAAAGCGTCCGCCCTGCCGGACCTAGTTGCGTTTGCAAGCCATTTGCTAGGCTTGAGAGAATCGGTAAAGCTCCAGCCTTTTCTAAGGCGATCATGGCCCTTGCATCCTCTTGGGATTTTTCGGGATAGGTCAAGTTCATGAGTAAGCTCACTGGCAAAGGAGCGAGGGACTGAGGGAGATACGAAAATCTCGAGACTGCCCGATGAACCTTTCCCTCAGAAGGCGGCAAAACCCCCATTAAAAGTCGCAGCAAAGTGCTTTTGCCGCTGCCCGTTTGCCCATAGATCCCATAAAAATGACCAGCCTGAAATTCTAGCGAGATTTTTTGAACGGCATCAACCGATTGATCCGGATAGCGAAAGGTTATTTGATTTGTCCAAAGCAAGGGGCTTTGAGCTAAAGGATCTCTCATGAGAGTGGGGGGGGTGATGGAGGGAAAAGAGTCTTCGGACTTCCCCACCCGCTCCAACTCAATTTCCAGTTCACAAATCCGATCGGCAGCTCCCGAGGCCTCTTTGTGATGGCTATAATATCGGCTGATTTGATTTGCCGATTGACCTAAAAAGCCCAAGACAGCAAAAAAGGTAATTCCCGTAGCAGAGCTTGTATGGCCATCGATAATTTGCCCCAAGACTTGATGCAGGACCAAAGCCGTGCCGATGATGCCGAACATTTCAATGATGGGAGTCGATATTGCCTTAGTCCGCGCCGCCTTGCGGAAACCTTGCGTGAGATTATGGAAATACCTTTCCATGCTGACGAGTTCGGACGCTTCGGTCGCGTAGTGCTTGATGGTCTCGATCCCAGTCATTCTCTTGCGAATCCACTCGGAAGTATCACCAAATTGGTTGAGAGCTTCTCTCGAGCGACGTTTCAGTTTTTTGCCCAGGGATTTAACGAGCAAGGCTCCAGGTGCTAAAATCAAGAGAATAAAACCAAGCGCTTTGGGTGAAAGCATCAACAAGAGGATGAGAAAGCACAGGAGCTTGCTGACCTCTCTGGGAATGCCGCCAAAAAAGTGGACGATAAATTCTCGCGTGATCTTGACATCGTTGGTTAAAGTACTTGCTAAATTTGCATCGATGTTTTGCCCCTTCGTTAGTCGTTGAAAGGGTGTTAGGCCAATGTAAGTATCCAAAACTCTCTTGCGCAGGTCACGACTAACGCGCTCTCCGTTCAGCTCCCAAGTCCACCAACTGGCCACTTGCATACCTGTTTTGATCGTACTGATGCTGATCAAAAGCAGTGGAAAGGTGATTAAAATAGTGTCGGGATTGAGGGAAAAATCCCACTGTTTGTCAATTAATAGGCGCGCAATTTCGGGGCTAAAGATAGAACTCAAGCGGTTTTGCGCTTGCCCAGCTTTGCCAATGAGTTCTAAAAGCTGCCCCACCATCAAGGCTTCCATGGCGGCAACGATGCCCAGGATCAGAGCGCAAATGGTCGCCAGAAGACTGGATGCGCGGTAGGGGGAAAGTTGCGCCAGTAGAAACCTTAGGGGCGAGGATGTAGAGGAAAGAGGCGTTTTTGTTGCGGGGGAACGGGGCGCCCCCTTAGACGCTAGCATGGATTCAGAGGTCATTGGCTGTTTTGACGATTTTGCTAATAAGCCCGTATTTGAGCGCTTCCTCGGAGTTCATCCAGTAATCGCGACTCGTGTCGTCTTCCACTTTTTTGAGATCTTGGCCGCACTCTTTGGCGAGCATTTCATTGATCTTCTCTCTGGTTTTTAGAATCTCTTTAGCCGTGATTTCCAGATCCGATGCCTGTCCATAAACTTGGCCCATAATCAGTGGCTGATGAATCAAGAAGCGGGTGTTGGGCATGCCGAAACGATTTTCCTTTTTGGCAGCGATATTGATAATCGTTGCTATACTGGCGCACAGTCCAGTGTTGATAATTTTAACCTCGCTTTTAATGAAGCGAATGGTGTCGTAAATGGCAAAGCCCGAATTGACTTCCCCACCTGGGCTGTTCACGAACAACTTTATGGGAGCTTGGCCCATGGCATCCATGGTTAAGAGTGCTGCGATCGTGCGCTTAGCAACGGCAGCATTGACACCTTCAGAAATAAAAAGCGTGCGGTGTTCCAAAAGTTTTTGGTCCAGCATGCCGCTGAAAAGCCGTTCAAGATCCATTGAATTCGTTTCCATTTTGGCTTCCTCTTCCTGGCTAGTTTGATCACATGATGATAGCTTGCCATTATAGCAGTGCCTAGCGCAAAACCTAAGACTTTCTATATGGAATTTTTTGGCGTAATTTAGGTCATTATCAGCGTTTGCAGAGGCGATTGACCAGTTTCTGGCTGCGCAGACCCTAAAAAGCCCGATCTATCGCGAAAGGACCTGAAAAACAATGGCGATTTCCTTGGCCATGGCTCCTATGGAAGGGATCACGGATTTTCCTTGTCGTCTTTGGTTTCACCTTGCGGCTCGGCCAGATTTTCTTTCGGCGCCTTTCATGCGCGTTGCAAAGGCAGCTCCAGTGAGTGAATGGCCCAAACACTACTGCCCGGAGGCTTTCTCCCCTGAGTTGTCAAAGCAAGGCATGGCATCTGTCATTCCTCAAGTCATGTCAGATTGTCCGCAGACTTTTTCTCGAATCGCCGTGCGAATGCTTGAACACTGTCCCTATGTGGATCTCAACTGCGGCTGCCCTGCTCCGCGGGCTGTAGGCAGAGGGGCTGGTAGCTCCTTATTGCGAGAGCCTAAATGGTTTGCCGAGTTTGTGCAGGAGATTATCCAGAACGTGGAACCCGGGAGATTGAGTATAAAGATGCGTACTGGCTTTGATGATACGGAGAGTTTTTCCCAACTCTGCGAGACTTTAAGCCAAATTCCCTTTCATCATGTCACCGTTCATGGCCGGACGCGGGCCAATGGCTACCAAGGTCAGGCTCGCTGGGACCTCATTCATTTTGCTTCGCGAAACATCCAAGCTCCTGTCTGGGGCTCCGGGGACATTGTGGACATTTTGTCATTTGAAAGAGCCAAGGAGCAAGCTCCCCAGGTAACAGGCATGCTTATAGGAAGAGGAGCCTTACGTCATCCTTGGCTTTTCGAGCAGATTCGTACGGGAGGAGAGGCATCCTTGATTTCCCGGGGCGCATTGGTAGCTGCTTTAGCCAGTTATGGTTTATTGCATCATCTTTATGATCAAAATTTTAAGGGACTTCTGCAATTTTGCGGTGAAGGTCATTTGCGGGGATTTGCCGGAAAAGACGAAGAGGCATGGAGTCAAATCCAAGATAGGTTGCTTGGGCTGGCAGCACTAGACGCCACTCATCTTGATGTTTCACGATTTGCCGTGGCCAGGACGAAGATGTTTTGGGGCTATTTGCGTAGCAGTTTGCCAGAGCCTTATTTCGCTCCGGAAATCTTTCGCTGCCGGAGTTTGGGGGAAATGTTGAAAGTTATCGCCTCCATTGAGCCTGATGTAGCCGAGCATGAAGGGAGCTTGCCACTGGGTTATGATTCGCGTCGCGATTGGCTCTACGCGGGAAGAGGCGGGGTTGCCTAAGTGCTGCACTCAATCAGCAACAAAGGGGGAGGTTGGAGCCGTAAAGGGTGCGGAGTAACGCACGACGTTGCTCAGGCGTAGTTCGTCGATGTAGCTCTGGAGGGGGCGGTCGAGCTGATAGCGATTGCCAACAACCATATTAGCAGCGGACGAATAGAGCTCAGCAGAACCGATGGTGCCGATACTCCCAGTGCCAAGAAGGGATCCGTTGAGGTAAAACGTTACTTGTCCCAGATTCCAGACCACCGCTAAGTGGGACCAGTTTTGGGTCGAGAAGGCGAAGGTGGAAGAGGATACGGTCGTCTGTGTTGTTCCATTCAAACTTCCAATAAAGTGAATTCTTGCGGAGTTAGATCTTCCCGATCTTTGCAGCTGCAGTCCAAAAGAGTAGTTTTTGGCAGACGAGGCTTGCTCGATCAATGTCTGGATTTCATTGTTCCCCAGACTATTAGCGCGAAACCAAAACTCTATCGTCATCTGTTTTCTTGTGGTCGCAATCGCTTGGTTAGGAGCAAAAGAAGCATGGTTGCTGCTATTCGCGAAAGTCATACCTTCAGAGAACTTGCCAGAAGGCGAAGCTGCACCTCCCTGGTTCGTTAAATGATGTGTAGCATAGAGACTTGAATCCAGCAGCCGATTCGCCGTATCAAAATGAAAGAGAGCTAAGGTTTGATAATAACCTTGATACCAGTCGAAATCGAGAACCTCTGAAAGGTTTCCCGCCAGATCCTTTGCACGGACGTCAAAGTGGTGATTGCCATTCGCCAGTCCAGAGTAAACTTGCTGTGCCAAGCACGGTACCCATGCTGCGGCGTCTAACTTACATTCGAACGAAACATTGATCTCTGATGAGGTAAAAGAAAAAGTTGCGTCGGCAAGCAAATTGGGATTTTGCGGAGTGCTGAAGATCTGCAGATCGGGAATTTCCAAGTCGCGAATCCAAATAAGCTCGTTTGCCTGAGAAGCAAATCCTTTATAATCCGTCTGGTGCAAACTGAGGATAAATTGGTCTTCCAATTCGACGATTGTCTTGCGAATGCTGAAAGTAAAGGCGCCGTTTACACAGCTCTGTGATAATTGACCCAATGGCTGTTGAACTTCTTCAGCGGTCACTTCACCACCAAGGTGGACGAGGGCATTGGGGCTGCAAGTGCCAGTAATTTGCAGACTCTCGCTGTTAGAGCGGTTTGGCGAGCTGGCCGGTTGAGTGATAAGCAGCATGGCCGGGACGCTAGTGTCCTTGGTCCACTGCAAGGCAACCACTTCGGAACTGTTACCGGCGACATCCATTTGATAAAGCTCAAAATGATAGAGACCATCGTCTGTTTTATTGATTTCTATAGAGAACGACCCATCGCTACAAGGTACCGACGTTTCCGTATCGCCCTTTAAGTGAACGGCGGCTGTTACTTCACAAGTTCCAGAAACTTGAAGGGGCCCTGGAGACATGGCTTCGCCAGAGACGGGGTTTTGTAGCCCAATGGGATTTGGTGCTGTGGCGTCCAGATGCCAGTCCACTTGGATCATCTGAGAACTCAGCCCCGTTACGGGATGAGTCTGATGTAGTTGGAGGACAAAATCCCCATCCATCGCTTTTTCCACAAAGAACTCGAATTGATCATTCTCCTGACACAGGAGCTGTGTTGCATTGATGGAAATCTCAGAGACGTCAACATCTCCGCTCAGGTGAACGATATGTCCAGTCTGGCAAAGACCCTTGATCGCCAAGATTTTCGTGTTGCCAACGACGGAGTTGGTATTGGGCTGCGTCAGCACGGGACTCATGGGAGGACCAGGGGTGTAGTCCCAGGTAAAATTTAGGGGCGGCGAAATATTTTGCAGAGCATCCGTCTGAACCAAGGAAAAAGCATAAACTCCTGGTACCGTGGCTTGCAGCGAAAACTGGAAGTTACCCTCGGGGCTGCAAGATTGAGTTTGGGATTCTTCGTTTCTGCTCACCTTGACTTGCATTCCAGCCAGGCATTGTCCTTTTAGGAGAATGCTTGAGTCTGCGCTACTTAAAGGATTTTGCGAGGGTTCCGTGATGACGGGCGGAGCAATCTCGATGACCACAGGGATTTCCGTCTCCTCTAAATTCGTTTCGACGATCGGAGCAATCTCTTGGGTATTTGTGGGCTTAACAGGTGGCTTTGGGAGAGTGCCAATGGAGGGAGTCGCATCTCCCCCGAGCGATTCGGTGTCAGGCTGGATCCCAGAATTTGGCAGGTCCGAACTTTCTGCTTCCGCTAGCAACGCGTCTTCGGTTGCAACTTCTTTCTTCACGTCTCCACAGCTTGATGCAAGAAACAGCCCCAGCGCCCAGGCAGGTATCCATAGGAGACGTGGAATAGAACGGCGCATAAAAAAGTTCCTTGTGTCTTTGCTATCGGTGTTCGTCGTCTCTATGGGTACCGTAACGTCTTTTGCTACCTCTAGCTTTAGAACTATCTGCCATTTTAACTTTAAACACAGGAAATACAGCTAGTTAAAGCCATCCCCGAGCTGAAGTTTTACGCACAACCCCTTTCAGCCACGTATAGAAAAAGGGCATAGTTGCCATATGTATTTTCTATTATCCAGAGCAAGAGCAGAGAGCCTAAGGTCAACCCATGGATAAACCATAAACAAGGAGGATACATGATGGTTAGCTTACGCAAAGGAATTGCATCCGTTGTCTTTTCGACATTGGTGGCACAACAGGCTCTGGCTCAAGGATTTAACCCCTTCGACCCAATCATTGGGACAGAACCCTTGCCATTAAGTCAGCCGAAGATCCAAGTGGCCATTGCCTTAGATACCAGTGGAAGCATGAGTGGATTAATCGACCAAACAAAGCGCCAAATCTGGAAGCTCGTCAACAGTTTGAGTGGCTATGAGAGAAACGGACAAAAACCAATCCTGCAGATTGCATTGCTTCAATATGGAAGCGCTAGCCTTCCTTTAACTTTGGGGGCTATGCAAACTCTAAAGCCGCTCTCCACGCAATTGGATCAGGTATCGAAGGAGCTATTTTCCCTCACAGCGAACGGATCTGAAGAGTATGTGCCTATGGCCATCACCAAGGCGGTACTCGAATACGAATGGAGCGCAAACCCACAGGATGTCAGAGCAATTTTCATTGCCGGCAACGAAACCATTCATCAAGGACCGATCAAGGCGGATGCTTTATCGCCGCTGTCGAGTTTGGCAGCGATCGAAGTGAACACGATCTATGCGGGTAACACTGCAGACGCTGTTTTCGAGGAATGGCAGCATCTTGCCTCCACGCTGGGTGGTTCAAGCGGCAATATTGATCAGTCCTTGCAGATTCCCAATATCCCAACGCCCTTTGATGATGAACTCGCTCAACTGAACAAGCAAGTCAATGACACGATTATTCCCTTTGGTTCTGTCGGTCACGCCAGCTGGGTATCTTACCTAGAAACAGATAAGCTCTATTCAGGCAGTGGTGGATCTTTCTACGATCTCGTTAATGCCAAGTCCTCGGGTTTTTATGATATTAGCAGCTGGGATCTTGTCACCGCTGTGATGGAAAAAGATTTGCAGCTGGCCAGCGTCGATCTTTCCCTCTTGGTCAAAGAACTCTCTGGCTTGTCCTTGGACGAACTTAAAGCCGTCATCGAGGCTAAATTCCAGGAACGAAAAGAAATCGAAGCGAAAATCGCCGACATCGCGCAACAAAGAGAAGAATATCTCGCTCCTTTGATCGAGGCCGCCATCGGAAAAACTGAAGCGCTGGTCCAAGAAACCTTGGTAAAGGCTTTGGTTTCTCAGCTTGAAAAGAAGGGCTTTGTTCGCGCAGCGAGGTGAGAGAGGGTTAGATTTCACATAGGCTATAGGGGAGTTCTATCTGCTCCTCGGTTTCCCCATCGGCCTTTGTGAACTTCATGGTGTGCGTTGCCGGTTGCAGAGAACAATCATGCAGCTTCTGAATAAGAGCGATATTCAATCCATTCTTGCTTTGTACCGGTTTGAGACCAGGCGGGTAGAACCACAGGAAATCAGGTATTTCCCCGAAGAAATCTGGATCATTTTCCCACTCGCCCCCGATAAGTTTCTTATCCGCATCAAATTCAAGGGTATAGCGAAACAAAGCCGTACTGTAACTTTCATCGGCACCATTCTTGGCATAGGTTAGAAAGGGGCCGTTCTCAAGACCATATTCCACCGTGGTCGCAACGGATGCCAAATATTCCGTGCCTCTGGCTCGGTGGGCGCTGAGTGGATCAGCTAGGTCCTTAATACTTACCAGGTTATCTTTAGCTCGCTCTCCGTTTTTCAAGGTGAGCTTCACAAACTGGCTCTTGAAAGCATATACAGGCTGATTCCACACTTGGCTGTGTCGATCCACATCCATAACAAAGCCTTGGCCTTTGGCAATCATTTGTACCAGTGCGGTGTGCAGCAACATGGGATTGGTATCGCGGCAGGCCTTTCCCAGCCGCAGCCATTTTTCTTCGCCCTTGATACCCGTTAAATAGGAGCCAAGCATAGAAAGGACATCCGGATAGGTTTCCACCACATAACGACCATCACCCAAATGTTGCGTTACCTTTCCATGCAGGCTGCGGCCATCCTTGCGATAATGGAACTGGATGCTGGCACCGATGGAACTACTGAGGTTGTCGTTGATGATTTCAATTTCATTAGAGCCGTCGTCTTTGTAATCACATTCCTTGCTTCCCTCGCAAGCCATTCCGTCGATGGGACGGCCTTGACGATCCTTGATCAGGTTCTCTTCGGCCACCTCGCATCTTTTAGCGCCATACTTGGCCTTCCCAGGCGGCGGGCTGTCGGCCCAAGCCTTCGTCAATAGGCCTCGCAAGTCTCCCTCCGTAAACAGAATTTCCTGATCACCTTTTTTCGCCATGACGGCGTGTTCTGGAGTTTTCTCGACCAAGGCAGCTACAGCCCATCCGTGGCAATGCCCCATCCAGCCCCAACTATCGCTGCCGCTATTTTGATAAGTAGCCCAAGATTTCCAGCCGTTGCTGATCGTTGGGAAAAAGGGCATCAACTCTTCCGCTACGACTATGGTGTCAGCAAAAAGTCCCCGTGACTGTTTAGCAATGGCTGCGGATGTGTCGTCAAATGCATCCTCCAGTATCGTCAGTCTTTTGTCTAGGTCTTCGACTTCAGCGATGAGCGCGGGCCGTTGATTGTTAATGTCGCCGGCGTTTGCCAGGCTGTTAATTTCTCCTTGTAAGCGCTCCTTCTCTTTATAGCCATGTTTAATTTCCCTATAGATGCGGTCTCTGTCTTGAACCAACTCTTGGACTTTGGGATATCGCGAGTTTTTTACCAGGCGCGAATTTTCGCTCTCGATCAGCTTGGTAACGGTAGCCTCATCTTTGCGATTGAATTGGAGAAGATCCAGTTTTTCAGCGGGCGAGAGATAATGAATAAGCTTAGTGCCGCTGCCCTCTTTTAAGGTTTGTGAAAGATATTGTCCTAAGTTTATCTCATATGCGGGGATCGAGCCTTTCAGGCTGGCGGGAAGGTTCCATCGCGACGATAGACCATGAGTTTGCAGCGGCCAGTAAGTGTCCGACCAGGGTTTTTGGAGCAGAGTGCCAGAAGTGGTATTAGCAACATCATCCCATTTGAGTGAACTCAAGCCCATTCGATCAGGTTGATTGGCGGCATCGGGAGCTTCTTCTACTTGGGATCCCGAAGGCTGGCTACTCTTGCAATGCAAAGAAAAGCCTACAAGAACGAGTAAGGGCAAGTAAACGCGCTGGCCAAGCTTCATGAAGCGCTCCTGAATGGTATTTGAGAATTGTGTGACAAGTATCGGCTATCCAGATTTTGCCGTCAACCACAACTCTAGGAACGAGGTTGAGCCTGCATGCGACGAGGGAAGCCCTAAGTTAGTTCGTTGCTCGGAGAGATCACATCAAGGATTGTGGGTCCACATCCACCTTCACGCGAACTTGGGAATCCTTTCGCTGTACCACACTTAACAACTGCGACACTAACTGGCGCATCGATTTCATATGGATGCTCGACAGCAATAGGACACGTCGATAGCGACCAGAGACGCGCTCCAAGGGCGGGATGGATGGTCCCAAGATACGCACTTTACTTGCCATGCTTGGACTAAGGCGCACCATTTCATCTAGCCATTGGTGGCAGAAGGATTCCAACTTGAGCAGACGCGGTAAGGATTCGCTGTTAAATTCGACGGCGATAATGCGCCGCAGGGGAGGGTAGGCAAGGGAACGCCGAAACTCCATTTCGTGTTTTAAAAAGGCGGCGAAATCATGTCGCAGCGCAGCTTGAATAATAGGATGCTCTGTCTGATCTGTTTGCAGGAGAACGAAACCAGGAAACTCCGCTCGACCGGAGCGGCCGGCGGCCTGAACCAGCAGTTGAAAGGTCCGCTCTCCAGCGCGAAAGTCAGGAAGCCGCAATTGGTGGTCCACATCCAAGATCACAATCAAGGCGACATTGGCGAAATCATGACCTTTGGCTAGGATTTGCGTCCCCACCAAGATATCGATTTCTCGCTGACGGAAACGATCCAAGAGTTCGGTAAGAGCTCCTTGTTTCGCAGAAATATCAGAGTCAAGTCTTGCCACTTTGAGCTCAGGTAAGGCTTCGGTCAAAAAATCTTCAACTTTTTGTGAGCCCGACCCTAGGGGTAAGTAATCACTTGGGTCCTTATCGTGGAGGAATTTGCTAACTTCCAGCCGATAGCCGCAGTAATGGCACAGTAGTAGCGTGTTTTTGCGATGCAAGGTCAAACTGATTGAACACTGCGGACAAGAAACGGGGTCTCCTCGGGAAGTGTCTAGAAGGAAAGTCGCATAGCCTCTTCGATTGGCAACAACCATGGCCTGTCGACCCTGCCGAAAATTGTCGTGCAAAGCGGATAAGATCTCGTCGGTCACCACCGGAGGTTCCACCGGCCGGTGCAAATGCTTGAATCCAGATTTGGAGGCCGTGGCGGGTGTTTTTGCCCGGGGGAGTGCCGCGCCAAGGAATGGTACCATGCGAATTTCGGGCATGGGACGAGCATTGGCGCGCTCGCTCAAGGTGACGAGGTGATAGCGGCTACTTAAAGCGTTTTGATAAGATTCGAGAGATGGCGTCGCGCTCCCTAATAAAACGGGGATGCTTTCCATTTGCCCACGCACCACCGCCACGTCCCGTCCATGATAAGTTGGCGTGGAGGCTTGCTTGTAGCTACTGTCGTGTTCTTCGTCCACAATGATAGCACGCAGATTGCGCATGCAGGAAAACACAGCAGAACGCGGACCGATTAAAATGCGCTTATGACCTGTTCTGACGCTCTCGAGCGTTTGCCAGCGAATCGGATCCGATAAACCTGAATGCACGACGGCGACTTGACCTGGAAACCTCTGGGTGAATACAGAGGTCATTTGCGGTGTTAGAGATATCTCCGGAACCATGACCAGAACCTGCGGCGCGTCTAGCCAAAATTCCTCTCCCATCTGCTGTTGCGGCTGCTGTTGAAACAAGCTTGCTATCAGCTGGAGATAGATTTCCGTTTTGCCCGACCCTGTGACGCCGTGCAGGAGGATGGGTTTCAGGGTCGGCGAGCTGACGTGGGCCTCGATCTGATGGTAGGCGATCTGTTGCGACGGGGTCAAAACAAAGGCTTGGTTGGTTACTTGACGAATGGCCTCCTGCATCCCGTTTAGGTGAGAGGATCGAGAGGAAAAGCTGTCTTGTTTTTTAATGGTAATAAGTTTTTGGCGAGCAAGGCTTTCCAGGGTCCATGTTTTTTCCGTCTCATGGGGGTTAATGCGAAAATACTCGCGCAGGCGTTTTTGAAAGGTCTCTTTACCGACATGAACCTTGCTGGCAAAGACATAAGACAATAAGGCATCTCGCAATGATTCTTGACTACCAATGTGCGATTGGCCGAGCTCACTGAGGTGCACCTGAATTTTTTGCTGATGTTTGGTATGGGCCGGAAGCATGGTCGCGAGGACCTCCCCGAGGGGGTGGAAATAGTAGGAGGCCATCCACCGGGCGAGCCGCATGAGCTGAGGTGGGATTAGGGGTTCTTGATCGAGGCGCTCGGCGACAAACTTTAGTTTGGAATCAAGGTCCTTGGCTGGGGCGGGGCCAAAAGCCTCTTCCACGCTTATACCTACCAAAGACCTACGTCCGAAGGGGACCACGAGTCGACATCCTTCGGGAATGCTCTCTGGACATAAATAGGTAAAGCTTTGGTCCAGCACTGTCGGCAAAGCGACATGGACTCGGCGCACCTCTTTGGCTGGCGGAGATGGTGTTAAACTATCCAACTATATTGAACTTTCCTTGGTTTTAGCGATGTGCAGATAATCATCTTGCATCCTACTAGTGGATAAGCTAAGTTCCTCCGTCTAAGTTGGACTTGCAAGGGTATTTAGCATGTTTAAATCAAAGAAAAAGCGTCGGGTAGTGGCTCGCCGTAAGCGTACACTAGATGTTAACGTCATTATTGACTACAAGAAGCCGGACACATTGCGCCGCTTTATCACAGATCGCGGGAAGATTATTCCCAGACGTATTTCTGGCGCCACTGCGGGTCAGCAACGTTTGATCTGTCAAGAAATCAAAAGAGCAAGATATTTGGCCTTATTGCCATGTGCTGTGAACCATAGGACAGAGAAGGGCTTCTCTGGCGAAATGGCTGCTGTAAATGCGGTCGGTTCGTCTTTCCGTGGCGGTCCTGGTGGTGGTTACGGCGAGCGTCGTCCGTTTACTCCCCGTGAAGGCGGCGGTGGTGGATACCGTGGCGGCGAAGGTGGCGGCGGCGGCGGTGGATACCGTGGCGGCGAAGGTGGCGGCGGCGGTGGTGGATACCGTGGCGGCGAAGGTGGCGGCGGCGGTGGTGGATACCGTGGTCCCCGTCCAGAAAGTAATCGTGGCGAGAGTGACGGCGAGTAGCCAATACCAAGTTATTTTCC
>JBIKVD010000289.1:0-5610 GCA_044357055.1 Oligoflexales bacterium
ATTGACATTGGCAAGAGGGAAGATAGATCCACAAGACCAACAAAAAAAGATAGCTCGGCAAACGCCCAATCAACGGGGTTGCCATTGGTATTTTGCCAAAGCGCCCATTTCATCTTCGATACGCAAGAGTTGATTGTATTTGCAGATGCGATCCGTGCGGCAGAGGGACCCGGTTTTGATCTGACCGCAGCCAGAAGCGACGGCTAAATCCGCAATAAAGGTGTCCTCTGTTTCACCAGACCGGTGGGAGACAACGCAGCGAAAACCGGCTTTATGGGCCATGGCGATGGCCTCCCAGGTTTCACTAAGCGTGCCAATCTGATTTAATTTTATTAAGATCGCGTTGCTTGCTTTTTCCGCAATCCCGCGAGCGAGAAATTTGGGATTGGTGACAAAGAGATCGTCACCCACGATCTGAATACGCTTACCGATGCGCGCCGTCAGTTCCGTAAATCCCTGCCAATCATGTTCATCTAGACCATCTTCAATGGATACAATGGGGAATTTTTCACTTAAATCCGTGAGAAATTGCACCATTTCGGGGGAACTCAGGGTTTTGCCCTCACCGGTGAGTTCGTATTTACCATGCTTGCAGAAGGAAGAAGCGGCTACATCTAGAGCGAGAGCAATATCACGCCCCATTTCAAATCCAGCCCGTTCCACGGCGTGGCAAATGATGGTGAGAGCTTCTTCGTTGGACTGCAGATTGGGAGCAAATCCTCCCTCATCTCCCACGCCGGTGGAAAGACCTTTTTCTTTAAGCACTTTCTTTAGCGTATGAAAAACTTCGCTGCCATAGCGCAGGCCTTCGCGGAAGCTCGGCGCGCCGATGGGCATGATCATAAATTCTTGGAAATCGACATTATTATCGGCGTGGGCCCCGCCATTGATAATATTCATCATCGGTACTGGCAGCTGCATAGGAGCGACGCCGGCCAGGTAGCGGTATAAGGGCAATTTGCAATCGGCAGCTGCGGCTTTTGCGCATGCCATAGAAACCGCGAGAATAGCATTGGCACCCAAATTCGACTTATTGGGGGTGGCGTCTAGCTCGATCATGAGCTGATCAATTTCCCACTGTTCCCGTGCATCCAAATGAAGGATCTTAGGCGCAATTTGTTCTTGAACGTTGCGAACGGCGCGTAGCACGCCTTTGCCACCATAACGCTGACTTTGTTGGTCGCGAAGTTCACAGGCTTCAAACTCTCCCGTGGAGGCCCCTGATGGTACCGCCGCGCGGGCGAAACTTCCAGCTTCGGTCCCGATCTCGACTTCTAAAGTGGGAAAACCACGGGAGTCCAAGATCTCGCGGCTATTGACGAATTGAATTTTGCTCATGTAAGTGCGCTCCAGTGGGTTTAAGCAAGGTTAGGTTAGTTCCCTTGGGCCGGCAGGCTCAGGCGAGAACTTTCTATCTTGATGCATTTTTTGTCCGTAGCATGCTTTCGCCATATTTATCTGTAGTGGTCGGATTATCAAGGGTTTTCCCTATAGGCGCCCAATTGGCGCTAGCTGGCGGTTGACAAAGGGCATGCCTTGGGGAATGGTGTCAGGGATGACCATTCAACCATGTGCAAGGAGAGGCCTTTTTAGCCTGGCTCGAACATGGTTTTACAGGATCACATTTTATATTCAATGCAAGAGAGCATTATCTAAAGGGGAATCGCATGGGTCGTTTTGAGAAAGCCAGTGTGCAAGAATCCTTGCCTAAATTGTTTGCGGCGATTGAATCACTGCAGGTAACCACTGGCGCGGCGCCGGCAAGCGGCGCGATGAATATTGCGGTCGTTGAGATGACGGCTGACAACAAGTTGGTTTGCAGCAGTCTGAGCGCCGATTGGGTATCGCAAATTCAAGCTTGGTTTTCGGCTACCGGCCTTGCAAAATTTTCCGAACCGATGATGGCAGTCGTCGGGTCCTTAACTTGGATTTTAGTACCGATGTCCAAGGTTAAGACCACAGCGAAGCAAAAGTCTCGGCAGGCAGGCCTTGATGCCGGACGCTTTTGGTCGCAAGCAAAATTCGAGCGTCTTTGCCTCGCGACTCATCTTGACTTGAATGCGGCGGATATGATCGAGGGCCTATTGATTGGTGGGTTTCAGCTGGAGACCTTTAAGGGTGAAGGTGAAACCCAGAAAACGATTCCCAGCAAGATTGAGACCATCGGCGTAAAACTCAGCGACCAGAGCGTTTTAGAAGCAAAGACCTATGCTGCGGCATCGATCTTGACCAGAACCGTGCAAGACGCGCCCGCGAATTGGTTTGATTCTGAAAGGTTTGCTAAGTTTGCCGAAATGGTCGCTAAAGATACTGGCATAAAACTCACGGTTAAAGGCCGTGAAGAAATGCAAGCCTTAGGCATGGGCAGCTTTCTTTCCGTCGCACAAGGCAGCGACATTGATCCTAAGCTGATCCTAATGGAAATCAAGGGATCGGATCCCTCCAAGACCGTGGCGCTGATCGGTAAAGGTTTGACCTTTGATGCAGGGGGCGTCAGCCTTAAGCCTGCATTGGGCATGCATGAGATGAAATACGATATGAGTGGTGGCGCAGCTGTCCTAGGTGCAGCCTACTTCCTCGGTAAAGTGAAGCCTAAATATAACGTGGTATGTGCCATCGGGGCGGTCGAAAACGTCATGTCAGGAAAAGCGACCAAACCTGGGGATGTGGTTCGCGCTTATAACGGCAAAACCATTGAGATCCTCAACACAGATGCGGAAGGACGTTTGGTCTTAGCGGATATGTTGTCCTATGTAGAAAAGCAATATTCTCCGCAGTATATGGTAGACATAGCGACCTTAACGGGCGCCGTTTTGTTCGGCTTAGGCTCCGCAGGTTGCGGTTTGATGACCAATGATGAAGCTTTCGGCGATCTGATGCTAAAAGTCGCCCAGAAGACCGGCGAACCAGCATGGAAGCTCCCCCTGTGGCCCGAGCTGGAAAAAGAAACCGCCAGTGACATCGCCGATTATAAGAACATCGCTTCCCCAGACACAAAAGCCGGTACGATCATGGGTGGCATGTTCCTGAAGGAATTTGTTGGTGAACGCAAATGGGTGCATTTGGATATTGCCGGCACAGGTTGGAATTGCAAGGCGACGGGATTTCCCTCCAAGGGCGGCTCCGCCTTTGGCGTTAGGATGCTAACGCGCCTATGTTTTGAGGAACTGTAGAAACTTGGTAGGGAAGCAGATGAAAATCCCCCTATGAGAAAATTAGAAATTCCAGATACGCAAAATACCGTGATCGCCTTTCGGCATCTGAGTGACTTTCAGCTGCGTAAGGCGAGCTGGCTTTTCGCGGCCTTGGGTCATCCCACCCTATCTCAAGCAGGCCAGAAGGCTGTCCTTGCCGCTTTGCGCTTGAGGCTGCCGGTGGAGTGGATGATCAAAAACACCGTATTTTCCCAGTTCTGTGGCGGCGAGACGATTCATGACTGTAAAGCACGTATTGAAGAGCTATGGCGCTATAAAGTCGGTGCCATATTAGATTATGCCGCAGAGGGCTTGCAGCATGAGCGCGATTTCGAACAGGTCTGCGCTGAAGTTCAGCGCACCATTCGTCTTGCTGCGGATCATCCTGCGATTCCTTTTTGCGTTTTTAAAGTCACCGGCGTCGCTCGCTTAGCCCTATTGGAGAAGGTATCCTCGGGCGCCACCCTGCAGGGGGCTGAGCATGGGGAATGGCAACGATGCTGCGATCGTGTCGCGCGGCTTTGTGCTTTGGCAGCAAAGAAAGGGGTGCGTCTCTTCATTGATGCTGAGGAATCCTGGATCCAGTCGGCAATTGATGAGTTGGTCTATCCCATGATGTCCCAATTCAATCGCGAGCGGGTCATCGTCTATAATACCCTGCAGATGTACAGGAAGGACAGGCTGGAGCATTTGCAACTGGCGATCGCGAAGGCGCGGGACCAAGGCTACAAGCTTGGTTTTAAGTTGGTGCGTGGCGCGTATTTGGAAAAAGAAGGCCTAAGAGCCGCCAAACTCTCCTATCCCAATCCATTGTTTCGTGAAAAAAAGGATACGGATAGCGCCTATGACCGTGCCTTAGAACTTTGTATTCGCCATGTGGAAATGGTTTCGTTAGTCGCGGGGACGCATAACGAGTATTCTACTTTGCATCTCGTGCGTCTAATGGCAGAAGAAGGACTGGCTGCCGATGATGATCGCGTGCATTTTTCGCAGCTTCTCGGCATGAGTGACCATCTTAGTTTTAATCTAGCCGATGCCGGCTTTAACGTCGCCAAATATGTCCCTTACGGTCAGGTGCAAACCTTGATTCCCTACTTAGTGCGTAGAGCCCAAGAAAATAGTGCCATGCGCGGGCAGATGAGTCGTGAGTTGCTCCTTTTGCAACGCGAGCAGGCACGACGAAGTGGTCGCCCTGGGGCCGCGGCGGTTGGGTTTTCGATGCAAGACGATGGCAAGATGCCGAGTAAGAAATAGTTTGGCATCGAAACGATTTCAAAGTAGTGCAACCCGTTAGCCCCTAGATTTCTATATGATCGGTCGAGATATCAAAACGCTGATTGAATGGGTGCCGTCGGGACGCGAATTGGGTGTCCTCTACCGGAACTTGCGTTTCCTGATCGGTGCAGGGGTAGGGCTGCCCAAATCATTTGCTTCCCTATCTCAGCAGTATCGACGTTCACATCTTGCGCTCTACCGTGTGGTGCAATCCCTGGACCAGGCCGTAGGCAAGGGACTGCGCCTTCATGTGGGCTTTTCGGCCCACCCGGACCTGATTCCCGATTATCATCGTCGTTTGATCGATGCCGGGGAAAAATCGGGGTACCTACTGCCGGTACTGCGCGAGCTGCAGGACTCCTGCGAACGGCTGCAAATCCTAACCTTGAAGATAGTGTCGATGTCCTTTCAGCCCTTTCTGTATCTTAACGTGGGCATGCTTTTTTTTGGAATCTTGACGACGCTAAATACGGACTGGGGCCTATTCAGATCCTTTCTGCCACTCATCCTCTTGTATCTAGTGATCGCGCTAGGGATCGCCACCTGGAAAATCGCGCGTTTGGGTAGGATGAGACGCTCGCTATTGGCCTTGCTAAAAATCTTTGAGGGCGGGGATGCGTTTGAGGCCCGCAACCTCTCAAGATTTGTGCTGATCATCAGGATTGGTTACGCTGCGGGGATTTCCACCGAGATCCAGCAGAAATTGGCTTTTGCGGGCACCGAGTTCAAAAGCGGTGTTTATGAAATGTTCTATGCTTGCATGAAACAGACGGGCCAGTACTCCTTGGCGCTCGGACGCTGCTTCGGTATGAAACAGATCTATTTGCAAATGATCTCAGCCGGAGAAAAGAGTGGTGGCTTGGATCATTCCCTGCTGGAAGTCTATTCGATGCTTTCGCTGGATTACTTTCATCTCCTAAGCAGGAGGATTTTACTTGTTGGTTTGCTGGTTCATGGCCTATCCGTTATGGTTGCCTTCAAATTGATCTTATAGCGGTTGGGATTCATGCTTGCAGCTTACTAAGCATTTCTCGGGCCTTCTCGAAGCCGGGGTTACGCCGCAAGGTTTCTTCCAGTTGTTCTTTGGCTTTTGCCACCGAATTGGGTGTCTTGATATTGACGTTCGCGAGGGCAATATTAA
>JBIKVD010000290.1:0-5583 GCA_044357055.1 Oligoflexales bacterium
ACATTCGCCAAAAGCAGCATGCACAGAATTCACTGACTGAACATCAACACCAATTTATGGACGGTCCCAGTTTGCGTCAGTATTTGGACCAGCTGGAGGATGCCTACCGCATTCTGTCCCATAAAAGCAGTCGCGAGAACTATCTTTTAGCTCAGCTAGGTGGGCAACATGAGAGGTATTCACCCACAAGCCCTGCAAATTCTCAGCCAGCAAGGAATCCCCTGATCCATACTTCAGGACGGACCCGCATTACGGGCCCTAAAAGTACTTTGACAGTCAATCCCCCCGAAAAGGAAGAATACCAAAACCATATTCGACTGCTCCTTGAAAATTGCGAAAAAATTGACGGCCAGATCTTAAAACAAATTCGCGAGCTAAATCACGTCTCTTTGCAGGATTTACACGCCGTCACTCGAGTAAATATCGAGTTTTTACAGGCGCTGGAGGATGGAGATTTTGCCACCCTACCTGAATTCGTCTATGTGAAGGGATTTCTGCGAGCGATTCTGAAATATTTAAAAGTAGAGCAGGGTGAGTTTCTCATTCAAGAGCTCATGAAGCCGATCATGCTTTGGAAAGCCGAAAGCAAAAACTCCTAGTGCTTTCGATAGCAACGGGGAGACCCGCCCCTTTTAGGGATTCTTTGATCTACTTACCAATTTATTGCCGGAAATGCTGCAGATCGAGCGGTTTTAAATGACAGAATTATCCTCACTGAACTACCAGGTTACACCCGCGGATGAGCAATTGCGGATTGATGTCCTCCTTCAACGGCTTATCCCAAGCAAATCTCGTACCGAGATACAAGAGATGGTGAGCGGCGGTCTCGTCTTCATCAATGGCCAGAAACCAAAGTCTAGCCATCGCGTCAAAACTGGAGAGCTCATTTCAGCTGCTTTAGAACAACGCCACCGACCTGAGACGAAGCACCTCACCTTAAGCCCCATGAACTTGGACATTCGCTATGAAGATGAAGAGTTGCTCGTTGTCAATAAACCGGCTGGTATGGTTGTGCACCCCGGGGCAGGTACACGCGGTCCAACTTTGGTTGAAGGGGTCTTAGCCCATACGTCTATCTTATCTGAAGACGCGGCTCACCCCCTCCGCCCAGGTGTGGTTCATCGCCTAGATGCCGATACGACTGGATTGCTGGTCATGGCAAAGACGAGGGAGTCTCACGTGCATCTGGCGCGACAATTCCAGGAAAAGACCAATAAGAGACTCTATATCGCACTCCTTCATGGCGTCCTCAAAGAAGAGCGCCAAGCCTTGGAGACCTACTACCAACGGCATCCAACTCAACGCGAACTCTTTCAGGCGCTTTCTAAATCTGAGGCCACGAGAGCCGGAATCGAGAATCTCGAGGCTCTGCGGATTGCGAAAACAGAGTTTTCCCGGCTAAGGGTCTTTGGCGAGAGCTTTACCTTGGCTCAAGCAGCTCTGCAGACTGGACGCACCCATCAGATCAGAGTCCACGCCTCCTACATCGGTCATGCGGTTGTCGGAGATCCAAGATACGGGAAACCCATGCGTCAGGCTGTGCGCAAGGAATTGCCCGGGGCCCTGGTAGAATCAATTTCCCAAATACGTCGCCAACTGCTGCATGCCGCCTGTTTAGGTTTTATCCATCCGAAATCCCATGAATGGCTAGAATTTTATTGTGCGCCCCCAGAGGATTTCGCTGCAATTTTGGCACAACTTTCTGAACACTTCCGCCTTTTCTAAACCGAATTTTGATCCCTAGAGCCAAAATATGGCAAAAATGTTCAAAATAGCATGGAGTCACGTCTCCAATATTGCTATAATGGCAGTAAACATTCCTTTGGATGATCTCGGATCTGTTTTCACTGTTTCAGGTTGAGACGGTGTTGAAATTGAGACGGTGCATGATTTAGACACACGCGACGCCACGAGTGTTCTTTTGCTCGCCACAACGCAAGATGTCTGTTTCTCACTGGATTCACAATTAACGAAATGAAGAAAAGGATACAGGACTTGATGATGCTCACCAGATCAAAAGCAGTCTTTTCCTTAATCGCGTTTATATTTTTAGGCGCCACCCCTAGCCTCGCTGAGAATCACAGCGATTTTCTCTTCCTGTATGTCAACAAAAGCGATCTCCGCGGAGAACTAAGGACGATACCGGCTTCCGGCGAATCACCTGGTCGTGTTCTCACGACCTATCAAGTGGCCATTGGCAAACAAGACGGGGATAAGCAGGTTCAAGGTGATAACCGAACTCCAGAGGGCGTCTACTTCGCTCAGCGGCATATTGATGGGAAATCTCTGCCGGCAAAATACGGACCTTTAGCTGTACCCCTTAACTTCCCAAATCCAATCGATCGGCTTGCAGGAAAAACTGGGTATGGCATTTGGCTGCATGGGGTCGAAGACAACGAAAGGATCAATGAAGCCAAGGTAACGGAAGGATGTGTCGCATTTTATAACGAAGACATCAAAGACTTGGCCCAATATCTTACTCCTCAACAAACGCTCATTATGATAGATCGCAAGCCTTACGTCGAGGATATGGCATTAGTTAAAGAACTTGATATTCGTACTCGCGACTGGATTCGCGCTTGGCAGGAGCGGAAGATTGATGAATACATAGCCCATTACGACCAGAATTTTCGTTATCAACAAATGAATGTGGGGAACTATAAAATCTATAAAGAAAAAATCTTTAAATCCTATAAGCAGATGAAATTAAACATGACCGATATTCGGGTGTTATCACACTCTAAGTATGCGCTTAGTATTATGAACCAAGACTTTGATGGGGACGGTCGCTTTCTTTCGAAAGGTCGTAAAATTCTCTACTGGCAGCAGGATACCAATAAGCAGTGGAAGATCGTTGCAGAAATTTTCGACCAGGTACCCTTTCGAGTAACTAGTTTTGACTCGCAAAGCATTGTTTCAAAAAAAAAATCGATACCATCGGGCATTGATGCAAAGCTTTAAAACAAACGGCTAGCCCTGACTCTTTTGCTTTTTGTTCTCCTTCTCGGTCCAGCAATTCTTGCTGGGCAAAATCGACCTTCTAAATTCCTTCATCTCAAGTCCCAAGCAGCCGAATGGTTCTCGAGGTCTTTTCTATCAAAAGAGTACGTTCCTATGTTTCGTCATAACAACGAATGTCGCAGAATAGCCCGGTGGATGGCTTTAGGCGCAACTCTTTTTGTCACCAACCTCACCCCATTGGCCCCTATTGCTCGAGGAAATGAAATAGGGGATAAAGCAAAAAAAATGGTCCATGAGACCAAGTTGGCTCTACAAACAAAAATCAATAGCGTCCTTTTGCGTCACTGCCCGGATGCTTGCGAGCTACTTGATATTGATGTCAACACTGAAGAAAGCATTCAAGAAGACATCGACATCGGGTTTGAAGGACTAAAACCATACAGCGAACAAGAGTTCACGATTCAACTCATACGCCTGCATATTCAAATCGACGAGCGTATAACAGTTGAAAATCGACAAAGCCTTACCCAGCTTTTGCAGACTGCGACTATGACAAGTAAATCACCAGTGCAAGTTCAATGGCACCCCATAAAGTTGCCGAAAATTGGTGAGCTGGTCAAAAGTGATCAACGATTGACCCAAGAGCTCAAAACTCAAACTCAAAAGATTGTTGAAGCCGTCCTTAACAAGCACTGCCCAAACCTCTGCGTCCTTTCCGAGGTAGCTGTTGACGCTGCTCCCATCTCGGCGGACGATGCTAAATTAATTCCCCCCAAGCGGGTCTATCAATATCCAGGTATCGACGGGGTTATTAGAGTTGACACTTTAGATATTGAGTTGGCGTTTGATTCACGAGTTGATGAAAGCAGGCAGCGACGAATTCAAAATCTCATCCAGGCACAACTGAAATGGGTTGAGCCCATTTATCTCCGTGGCACGACTACTGACTTTCCGGAAACCTATGCAGAAGACTTAGAGAAGCAAAAACAGGATGCCGAAGACCCTTTCCAGTTGGGCCGCCTTCGCGAAACCTTAAAGGCATTCCGGGAATTAGCGGGCACGAAGGAAATTATAACTTCCACAGTCTCAAGCCAAACAGATACTAGCGAACAAAAATTGAGCAGCGAGCAACGAGAATCAACCAGTCAGCAGCAATCAACCAAAGATACCGACACCTCGAGAAACCAGATCGAATCGAACGCACAGCAGACATATTTAGAACCTTGGTTCCTCGCAACCGCAGGAGGCATCTTAGTAATCATCGTTTTAAGCCTTGTTTTTGCACTTCGCTTTGGGCAGGCGAAAAGGCAAGCCCATGAGATGATGATGGTTCCCTCCTATCGCGATCAGCATACCCAGACTACAGGAGGCTTCCAAGGATCCGAGACGTCGTCTGCTTCGAAGGGCGCAAATGCACCGAGAGACCTATCCCTGAGATTGCGGATCGCTGAGCTGAAGGAGGAATTAACCCACATCTTTATCAATGCACCAAAAGTCGCCAAGGAAACCTATGGCAGAATCCTGCAGGATGAAGGGGTCGAACAGACCTCAAAATACGTGCACATCTTTGGTCACACAGTGATTTATGAACTTCTGGAAGATCCCAACTATCAGAGGCACCTTTTTGAGCTGAGTGAATATCATCATAATACCGAGCACAAGCTGTCCCTCGAGGATGAGTTGGCCCTGCTTGAGAGTCTAAAAACGAAAGTCACTGCCACAGAAATCAAAGTCCTATCGCAAAAAACTATGGAGAAATTTGATTTTCTGATGAAATTGGACGCCAATCAGATTCATGATCTGATCCGCGACGAGAAGCCGGCTGTACAATGCATCGCCCTTACCCAGCTCGATCATCGCAGACGTCGTTTGGTATTTGAAATGTTTATTGGCCAATCTCGCATTGATCTCATGCAGGAATTGTGCAGAGCTGATGCGATTCCTAAAGATGATCTCAGCAGTGTTGCCAATGCCTTGACCCGAAAAATTTCTGCAAGCGCCAAATTTGACACAGCTAAACTGCGGTCAAATGACATTCTCTTTGATCTGTTGGAAAGGGCTCCCATCGTCGAACAGCGTAATCTCATGCAGAATCTACAAAATACCAATGCAGAAGCGGCGCGCGGCATTAAAATGAAATTAATAACGATCGAAACTCTCCTCTTCCTCAAGGATGGGCACCTTCTCGACATTATTCTCAATATTGATCGACAGCATTTGTTGGTGTTCCTGAAAGCGGCACCTCCACATTTACAGGAATTATTACTGAGCAAAGTTCCGGAAGAACTTGCCATGAGCTGGCAAGAAGAACTAGCTCAGATAGCTGGCACTGACGACAAATCTTACCGCATGGTTGAGATGCAGGTTATTAACAAGATTCGCAATCTCTCTTCAACGGGGGCACTCAATATTCTAGAAATTAATGAGATGATTTTTGGCCAGAATTTGAATGCTATTGCCGACCCTCGCGAAAATATTTCCCTGCAAATTCCGCGGAACAATCTAGTTGCTTAAAAACTGCCCCCTCTTGCTGTTGCTACTTTTAAGCATTTCACTGCACGAAATCAGATCTAAGAATTAGCTTTCTCTCCCGTCACTATGGAGGAGAGATTCATGGCTAGC
>JBIKVD010000291.1:0-5572 GCA_044357055.1 Oligoflexales bacterium
CTTCGGCGGCTGGTTCACTAAGAATTCTATTTAAGTAGCGAAGGTAGAGCGCTGAATAGTGTGCTTGAGTGAGCGCCTGCTCCTGCATGAGTGGATCGTCGAATTCATTTTCGTCCGTTTCCGCGAGGGGCTCAGCTGGCCCAATGGGCTCGGATTTTTCTTCAACGGGTCGATCCCAAGGAGCATAGTCATATCTTATCTCGGCGTCGCCTTTAACGACGATGACATGTTTCTCACCAATTGACTTCAAGAGATACGCAGAACCATCGCCAAAGCGCTCGCCCGCCCGCAAAACGAGAGTCCGGTCACTGCTGACATCACGAATCAGAGCGACGTCCTGCATCTTCTGCTGATTACCGCTGATTGATCCCACTAAACGATAGGGAAGCGGCTCCTTCTTATTGATATCCACCGCCCAAAGCGGGACGGCGAGAAGAGATCCAGCTATCGCCAGGGAATTCATAATCCGCATTGCAAACCTCCTTGCGCCCCAAAAGAGCGTCTCGATCCTCTCATTTCTTACTTTGGTTTCGGACCCCGATCGGACAGCTTTAGCACGTGAGGCTGCAGCTTTTGCCGCGTTCTATTCTAAAGGTATTCGTCTTAAAAGGTGGGAGGACAGGATCATTCTTTGTGAATGAAAGTCTCCATCAATGACCAGGTGGCTCTATCAGGCCATCTAGTGATTTTTGAATCACTTTGGCGATTCGCAAATTTCCCAACGAACTAACGATTTCGCCATCCAAATGAAACACGATCATGGCGGATTCACGGCGAAGTTTCGTGTCTTGCAGGTATTGCATAAGATTTTTTACTTTGAGTGATAAAGGAAAACCGACGACAGTGTGGCCCAGGGGTGGCAGCACGATGGCATTGGGAGATTGGCCTTTCGCGACTTCGCTTCCGCCCGGGAGCATCGCTGAATAGTGGATGTTGGCAAACTCCACACGAAAATCTTCCTGATTCGTTACTTGGATATCCACCCGACAATCAATATGATCCAGGGACCATTCCGTGATTTTGATGCCTACAATCTGAATAATCGGAGATTTCACCTCTCCCCCAAACATCACTCGCAAAGTTGTACAAGCAGATAGGGGTAGAGTTAGCAGTAAAACAGGAGTGAATTTTTGTAAGAGAGACCACATGCAGTCATTATAGCAGATTTGGCAAAATCCTACCCATTTGCTTTCCTAGAAGCCGCCCAGAGTTTTACGGTTCTGCGTATAAACGCGCAATAGACCCATAAGTCTAGACAGTTATCACCACCATCAACGAAGTCACCTTCTCTCCGTCATCGACACCCATCCCCTATGGAGACCGCGGGTCCAGCAAGGACAGAAGCTTGTCCTTGCCAATTTCCTTAAGGAAACTCGGCAAACGGGGACCCTGAGCTCGCCCTACCAAGAATTCATAGACGAGGACAAAGAAAGCTTTGGGCTCCACGCCACTTGCATGAATCACTTCGGCATAGAGGCGATCATTGATTTCCTTGCTTGAAGCTGTAAGCAAATCCACTTTTACCACAAAGTTTTTCATCAGCGCTATTACCTGCTCTTCCCATGGCTCCAAGGCCCGCACAATGGTCTGAGAACGGAGGGAATAACGAAATTCTTCTGGTGCATGTTGCGTGATCCAAAACCAAGCGAGCTTTGCCCTTTGTCGATATCTTTCCATATCGGCTGGCGTTTTAATTTGTGATTGGTAGTAAAGTTGAAAGGTCCTTTCAATGTCACCACCACAAATTTGCAGACGATTGCAAAGCTCGCGGAAAGCCACTCTTATAGGTTTTACTGCCGGGATTGCCGTTTCCAGACTACTAAGTTCATAGGTTCGCCTTACCAAGGCAAGTTTCCCCGCCTCTTCCACATTGGGGACAGAATAAGCCGCTTCCTCAGCGCGATCAAACTCTTCGTAGGTCTTAATCACATCCTCATCAAAGGCGAGAGAGAAATCATGATTGGGCCTCTGGCTCGCAAAAATCCAACGCACGATTTGCGGTTCATAGACTTCAAGTACGTCTGACAAACTGTAGAGTTCGCCAGAAGAGGAGGACATCTTGCCTGCGCCACCTTTAATGGCCACGAAATCGTATTGCAAATAGATGGGCGCCTCCCAATCCCACACGACCTTCACAATTTCTTTTCCGGTATCGAAAGATCCTCCCCGAGAGGAATGATCTTTACCTCCTGGCTCGAAATCCACTTTCTCAAAAGCCCAGCGCATGGGCCAATCCGTTCTCCATGCTAATTTTACTTGGCGCGTAGTCCGCAGATCTACTTTTCCAGTATGTCCACAAGCTTCACAATGGTAACTTAAGCTCCAATCACCATCATAGACGTGTTCAACTTCGTGATCTCTCTGGCAAGATTCGCAGTAAATAGACGTTGGTAACCAGTTATCTGGCAACGGTTCCGTTCGATGCTTGTTCAAAATGCTGCGAATGACATCACTGTGCTGTAGGGCCCGACGTATCTCCGCGCTGTATCGTCCACTTGAGTACTCATCATGTT
This sequence comes from Oligoflexales bacterium, assembly GCA_044357055.1. Taxonomy (GTDB): domain Bacteria; phylum Bdellovibrionota_B; class Oligoflexia; order Oligoflexales; family JBIKVD01; genus JBIKVD01. Next base: position 2,514 of record JBIKVD010000291.1, read on the forward strand.
GATAGCGGTATTTGGGTTCGATCCCTACACGCCTTAATTCCTGCTCAAATAAGGCAATGCGCCCACTCGCATAGTCCGACGCTTGACCCCATGGATCAGGAATGCGAGCGATCGGTTGGAACAGGTATGGCTGAAATGATGCTGGATCAGGCACGTTCTTCGGGACTTTGCGGAAGGTATCAAAGTTATCCCAGCTGTAAATAAACCGGACCTCTTTTCCTAATTCCGTTAAAGCCTTTGCTACGAGATCTACGGTGATCACTTCGCGAAAATTGCCCACATGCACCCGTCCAGACGGGGTAATCCCACTGGCGACGACATAAATATCTTGATTTGGCCTTTGCGACACAAGCCTAAGCGCCGTTTGGTCAGCCCAATGAACTGCTACCTTCTGCATACTTCACCTATATACCTGTATTTATTGACTCTTATTGCCCAATCTTAATTAATTGCGGCAATCTTCCGAGAAACCTACGACGGGAATAATCACGGATATCATAACGTCAAGAATTCGCAAAGAGAGATTACCGTATGCAAACGCCTTCTTATCTGCGCAGTTTTCACCTGCTGGTGGCAGCCGCCTCCCTTGTTGCATTGCTGATAAACACAACGGCCTGTGGAGGCAAGAAACGCAAAAAGAGCAGCGGTGGTGCTCCAGCTGAAGTACCCGTTGAAGAACCAATCGTCATCCCGCCCTCAGGTCAATCGACCGTCGGCGAACCCGTGCCCCCCATTACAAATACCGATGTAACCGTGCTAGAAACGGGTGACGCCCCGGCGATCAAGCATTTGATCTTTCAAGCTTCCGACACCATTGAAGACTCGCGACATACCTCAGAATATCTCCTGGTCGTGCGTGCGGCAGAATCCTCTTGCATCAAACTAAAAGTCCGACCAACCGATGGCTTGAGCAACGAATCCGCAGAAGAAATAGCAAATCAACAAGGCGGTAGTACCGCTGAAGGGGGAGGCGGCTGTGATTTCACCGAGCAAGTGGATAAAGAAGGAGAAGCTGCTGCTGAGGGTGAAGCCGATGATGCCCCAGCACCAGCTCCTGCCCCAGCAGACTCAACACTGACTCTTTTCCAGCCCAGCAATGCCCAACTCGCCCAACTAGATTTTCAAAAAAAACCAAGTTTTGCACTAGCGAACTCGTATGAACTTTGCTCCTTGAGACTGTTCAGAATGCCTGCTTCCGCAGGGGACTTTCCTGGCATCACCACAGATCTTGGCAAGGTTTCTAGTAAAACAGGGCGTCTTGTCGCCATTTCCTCTGGAGAGAAAGTCCGCATATGGCTTGATGACGAAGTTGGGAATGCCTGCGCAGGGGGAACGACGCCTGCCGATCTTGCAGCCGTTGACTTTGGCCCCATCAACAAAAGTTTGGGTCTGAATAGCGGCAATAAACTCGTCGATCAGTTAAAGCTAACTCAGCTGCAGCTGCTGGCAAACGAATCAGAGGCCCAGCTTGCTAAATTAACGGGCACCTTTGGTGACGTCTCCGATATCGATAGCTCTACCGCGATCGAAATTTTTATTTCCCCAGACGTGAATCGACAGTACTTCGTGCGACACAACGGAAGCGTGTCTTTGGATACCTTTCGTGCCAATTATATCAATAAACCGCAGGATCTAGGCCTCTACGACGCAAACAAGAATCCAACCAGTAATGAAGGCGAGGTTCTCTACTTATGGGCGCCAGATCCTGCCGCGCTCTATATTTACAACGAATCAGTCTCCTCCAACGCCCTGACGGGAAATTACGCCAAGGGGTATTTGGGCGCACAAATGATGAATCTCATAATTCATAATCAACGACTCGTCGTGCAAAAACCAATAAAACCAGAAGAAGCTTGGCTAGTTGAGTCCTTGGCTCTTTTAGCCTCAGGATACGTAGGAGGTATTGACTATACACGATACAATCTGGGGCAATATATGACTTCGCGTCCCCAAAACCTTAGCCTCACAGACGGAGCGGCGAAGGATCTCGGAATCGATGGTGACATCCATATGGACGATGAAACCTCCGGCCTAAGAACCATGTTCGGTTGGTATTTGCATGCAAAGCTCTGCAGCAGCACAAGCGTGACACCCTGTGCAGCCATCCTAGATCTCGTTACCTCTGACCTGTCGGGGGCTGAAAATATAGCGAAGGTCCTTGGTTTAGACTTTAGTGTCGCCTTACAAAATTTCGGTGCCAGCGTCGGCGTTTCCCTCATTGAAGAACCGGCAAAGGCGCTAGCCTTTTGGGACAGTGGCAGTGCGACGCTACCCGTCAAACCCGTTCTGCTGCCAGATCTCGCGGAAATCTATCCCAGTTCTGTCAATAAAACCGAGGAAAACCAAGCGAATGCTACAGCTGGAGTGGTCGCGAATAAATCAGACCGGACTTTGGCTGGAGCTTTTCCGAGCAAAAATATGCTGATCTTTCAGCCAATTCTACCTGATAATGAAATGGACCTTGAACTTGCTAAAAACTCTATCACTTATATCATCCTGACCGGTTTAATTCAGCAGAACTCCGACATGACCGTCGTCCTAGGGAAAAAATTGAATGTCGCTATCATCCCCTTGGGAGATCGCAATGGGAATCTGCGGCGAATCCATGCTGAGAAACAATCTGAGTTCGCCCATTTGGACTTGCGTCCAACAAATTTGACAGATCTGGCTGCGGATCCACGTAAAACCTACAATAAGCCAAGGGAATACTCCTCGGACTATACCGTCGACGCCCTTAGGGAGCTTTGGATTATGGGATCCATCGACAACTATACTGTGCCAACTGCGGGAGAAGGTACAGCAACGATTTCTGATACAGACTCTTACAATATCAAAGTGAATCCTTGCCAAAGCTCTACGGATGCTTCCTGTGCGACCAAAACTCAATACTTGATTTTGCAGCTCATTCCCCGCGACTTTCAGACGGAACTATTCCCCATGTTCTATACCACAACCACCGACCTCAATGTTTTTGCGGGTGGCAACGCTTGGATGAAAGTCGCGGACTTAGATCCTTCCTTTGAACTGCCGCTCTATCTCCAAGATTCATCAGATAAGGT
>JBIKVD010000045.1:0-17360 GCA_044357055.1 Oligoflexales bacterium
GACCCGCGATTGGATCATACTGAGGACTTCTTCGACTGAGGCAAGAAAATCTTCATCGGCAGGATCTCTTTGCAGAGGGTAACAGCGATCTTTGCGAAAGGTGGGTTTAATGAACTCTTTGGTAAGCATGATGCTGCCTGCGTCGTTGACTGGCTTGTTTTTCGCCAGTGTTTTGTGTAATCAGTTCATAAAGCAAAGCATGTTTACCCCGTTGGGCGCGAAGAATCCTGCCCAGCCTTTGCACATGTTCGCGAACCGTACTTGTGCCTGACACCACAATGCCGACACTGGCATCCGGGACGTCTACCCCTTCGTTAAGCACCCTTGACGTGGCCAAGATTTGAATTTTTCCTGCTCGGAATTCAGCCAAGATCCTCTTGCGTTCCGCTACTTTTGTCAGGTGGGTCAGGACCGGCACAAAAAAAGTTCGACCAATGGTATATGCCATAGCGTTTTCGTGGGTAAAGATAATGATTTTTTCAAAGTTGTGAGCCTCGATAATCTCCCAAATGGCAGCCAGTTTCCCCGAAGCCCCTTGTGCCAATTGTTTTTGCGCGCGAAAGGCCCGCATGGCTTCACGCCCTTCTTCGGACCGACCTGCCAGGCGGATGAATTGTTGCCACCCATCCGGACTTGCCATCATGATGTGGTTGGTTTTTACAAAATTGCGATAGATAGCGCGCTGCTCATCATAGTCGTGCTGTTCCTGCTCATTCATAGGCACTTCTATGGTTTTCACGGTATAAGGTGAGAGATCCTTGCCCACCATACTATGAATATTGCCTGAGTAAACCATCGGACCGACCAAATCGAACAGCACACTCTCTAGCCCATCCTGCCGCTCCACAGTAGCACTGAGACCAAGGCGGAATGGGGCAATCGAGGCTAAGGCAATGCGACGGTACTGAGGGGCAGGCAAATGGTGACACTCGTCAAAAACGAGAAAAGCGAATTTGCGGCCCAAGTGTTCCATGTACATTTGGGCAGAGTCATAGGTGGCAATGGTTATATCCTGGACGTCATGTTCACCACCGCCTAGGTAGCCCGGTTTCACCCCCAAATATTGTTCTACGAGTCCTGCCCACTGCCAAAGCAGATCCAGGGTGGGAACCACGACAAGGGTCGGGCGCTGGACTTTGGCAATGGCCATCATTGCAAGGATGGTTTTTCCCGCGCCTGTTGGCAGGCAAACCACTCCGCGGCGTCCAGCGGCGTCCCAAGATTGCAAGGCTTCGCTTTGGTGGGCCCTTGGCGTTATAGAGTTCACGAGCGTCCAAGTCGTTGGCCGATAGTCACGGGCCAAATCGTTTAGGGCAATTTTTTGTTGGCGAGCTTCGAGCACTAAATCACGATAGCAGTGAGCTGGCGCGCGAAAACATTGGGAGCGTGCATCCCACGTTGCCGATTTTGCCAGGGATGCCGGAAGCCCGTCCACTGTGTCTGGGCCTGTTAGTGCCAAGGTTCCGGCTTCATAGGATAGAGTGAGTTTGGTGTTACTTATCATGAACTTAAATAACCTGTATGTCGAAGAGGGAAGCAAAATCACTCTTATCTAGCTTGGCTTGGCTCCCGTCGAGGTCGGAATCGGGAACGACCGCGAGTAAATCGCTGATGGCTATTCCTCGAATTTGAAAAAGGTCGCTCGGATTTTGCTCTAAGTGGCTGGAAAATCCATAGAGAAGGGAAGCCGCATGAGCACACAAGTCCGCGTCGTCAAGGCAATTGCAGCGGCTCGAAAAATCCCCGGGTGCTGGCAGAAACCCTGGTATATCCATGATGGCTTGCAGCAAATCGTCGGGAAAATCGCCTTGCAAGAGCTGGGAAATCGTAGCGACCTTGCCCCAAATGGTATCTTTAAGCTGACCCATCGCTTCCTCGCTGATAACTGCGAAGTGAATGCTGCACTCGTAGATCTCGTCCGCGAGGATCAAGCCACTGATAGAATCTTGCAAAACATGAAACTCATAGATACCGTTTTGTCGGAGAATTTTGCGACCTGCACTCAAACGTCCTTGGTAAATTTCATGACGCGCTAAGGCCAAGTTCCACGAACGCGCCCAGGACTTGCTTGCTAGAGCTTTGCTTGTGACTTTAAGGACGCGAGGTGCTTGGTTTGGCTCAAGATAATTTTTTTGCAGTTTGGCGAGGAGTGCAGCCGATGGCTGACCTGCCTGGGATTTTGGCACACGACGGTCACGAGGGTTGGCCATAAAAGATATCAACCTTAAATTGCTTCATTCTCCCATTGCGGTTCTTTGGCTCCGGCAACGAGAGAGGGAAGATAACATAGACGATGAGACATGCCATTAGTTGAGTCGCAAGATTCATACTTGGAATTCGGCTAGCATATGAACAGACCGGTCAAGAATTTCCTTTGGTACCTGCTTGAATTCAGGCATCATACAGGTGCCGTAGGGATCAATGACAAATTGACGTATTATAGAGGTGTCGGAATGATCAGATTTCAACAAGTATTTGCTGTTGTCTCCTCGCTGCTCTTTGCGAGTCAGGTTTATGGGAGCGAGGTTTCCATGGCAAACGTGCAGACTCTAGCGAAGTCGATGCAGCTGGGCCTAGAATACCGCGCTGGCATCGTTTACGACGACAAGGGCCTAGACAAGCAGGAGGGCGTTGATCCGTCAAGCGAGACCCTAGTAACGCTCAATGTTGCCAGACTTCGTCTCAAAGGTAGTTTGACGGATAACGCGGAGTATTATTTTCGCTATGATATGGGCACTAACAAAATGCAGTTCGCGAAGGTGACTTGGTGGATGACAGATTTGATCGGCTTGACGGTAGGGCGCGACAAAGCCAAGCAAAACGGCTGGGAAACCTATAATTTAGGTTATGCCACTCTAGTAGGGTCCCATTATAGCGCCTTATTACCGTTCAGCATCTTCGTGGATACTGTGTCCTTGCATGCAAAAGTCGCGGGGACGCTGACTCTGCAATTGCTGGATGATCAAATTGTTGATGATAGCCAGCGACCTGCCGGAGAATTTAATAAAACCAGAAAGCAGCCTGCTTTTGTGCTGGAATGGCTTGGCGAATTTGGTGGTATCAAGCCTTTGGTCCAGATCGGTTCCTATGACCTTAATCATTCGATGTATGTAACTTTGTCAGGCGCTATGTCCATGGGCGAGTTGGACACATCTTTAACTTTGGTTCAGGACTTGCGCAAATCTCCCGATCCTACGGATCCAAAAAAAGAATTGACAGATACTTACACCAGCATCGCTGCTGACGGAAGCTACGCTCTGGGTAAATACCGTCCCTTTGGTAAGATCACCTACATGGATGTTAAGCAAGACACCAATGCCAAAGGTAACAGCGTTGGCGTCAACACCCAAGGCGATCCCACTTTTGCTTTTGACGATAACGGCATCGAAGTGAATCTTGGGGTCTTTGGCCCGGAGCAAGGGAAAATCGTGAGACCTTATGTGGCCATGGCCTATGAAGCAGGCACCTTCTACAAATTGACAGCCGCTGACAAGACCGAAGGTAAATCGAAGACTTCTCTCTATTTTGGTATCGCTGGCGAGCTGTGAGTTTGGCTATAGTCGGGGACAGGCCGATGGTGAGACCCAGCTTGTCGGATATACCGCTATTTACGGAGATTTAATAAAACTCTCATTGAGGCTAAAGTCTTAAGGGGGCTATAAACATCTCGATCAAGGGCCATTGTGGGTTCACTAGGCATTTCGGCTAAGCCGAATCGGGGGGCACTTATGTCGCAAAAAACCATTGTGATGATAGAAGACGACGAAGATATCATCGAGGTTGTTTCACACATCTTGAAAGCCCAGCAATATCATGTCAGTACCTTTACCAATGGTGAGGATGGCCTGCGTGCGGCTATTTCATCTGCACCAGATTTGATTTTGCTTGACGTGATGCTCCCGGGCAAAAGTGGACTGGAGATTTGCACGGAACTAAAAGGGAATTCCAGAACCGCTTCTGTCCCGATTGTCATGCTGACGGCAAAGCAAAGCGAGGACGATATTGTAAAAGGTTTGGAAGCAGGGGCGGACGATTATATCGTCAAACCTTTTCGCCAGAAAGAGTTGCTAGCACGATTGCAATCGGTACTGCGACGAAACGTGAAAACCAATCCAGCCACCGCGACGGCAACCCTTAAAGTGCAAGGCATCGTCTTAGATCCGCAGAAGCGTGTGGTAGCCATAGATGGTGAGAAAGTTGATCTGACATTCTCCGAGTTTGGGATCCTCCAGTGCCTTCTTGCGAATCCAGGATGGGTATATACAAGATCTCAAATTGTGAGCGCCATCCGTGGCGATGGGTATTTTGTGACCGACCGGACGGTAGATGTCCAAGTCGTTGGACTTAGGCGCAAACTGGGAAAGTACGAAACCTGTATCGAGACTGTGCGAGGCGTCGGGTATCGATTTGCTGATTCTTAGGAAGATTGCCGGGTGCTTACCCAATTCGGTAAAGGGCCGGGATCTGCTGGCTTTTTACCTGTTTGCTATCTTGCTTTGGAGTGTCATGCTTGGGGCCTGGCTTTTCGCAAAGCAGGACCAGCGGCTGGCCCATGAAGAGGCCCGCATCCGAGCCGGATTAAGTGTTTTAAGTGCCAGCCTCGACCAACCCACAACAAACGTCAAGCTCCAACAAAACCTGTTGTCGAGAGCCAAAACAGTTTTGGGTCTGGATTCGCTTCATGTGATTGACTCTGATTTCCGCCGACCTATGCCGGAGCCCCCGACCTTAGTGCCAAGTGAGTGGTTGCCTTTGGCAGGCTTGCTATCACTGGCTGTTCAGTCTGAATTGCCGCAACTTCAGTGGCAGAGAACATCTCGCTTGGCATTAAGGATGGACTTGTTTCTTGTGCAACCCATCGCGAAAACCGATGAGAGTGATGGGTACTTATTATTGGCGCGACGATCCTTTGAGGATACCTCCTTAATAAACATGGAGTTCTCCCCAGCTCTGATGTGGAGCCTCTTTCTGCTGTTTGCAGGCCTTTTTTTGGGACATTTTAGTTATTTATATTTTGTATGGCAGCCGATCCTAGAAGTAAAAGAGAATTTAGGCTTGGCCGCGACCAAGGACAAAGATCTTGGTCGTTTACGACGAGAAGTGGGAGAATTTCGGCAAATATACACGTTGATCCGTCGCTTGCAGCAAATGATTCGCACTGAGTCTCGTCGCTCCCAAGCCATCTTCGCGAGCATGATGGATGGTTTTATTGCCGTGGATAATAGTCTCAAAGTTCTTGAATACAATCCCATCATGGCTGCCATGTTGCGCTTTGATGATCACCGCGCTTACTTAGGTGAGCGCTTGGAAGAGGTTATTCGTATTCCCCGCCTCAAAGAGGCTGTCGAAGATTCTCTCAAAGAGGGAGAGATTCTAGAGCTTGAGTTGGAATTTACCAACTCTTCAGAAGGAAAAGAGTATTTTCAGGTCCACATTTCACCTTTGGAATTGGTGCAAGGTGGTTTCGGCGCGTTAATTGTCTTTCATGATCTCACTCGTGTGAGGCGCTTAGAAAAAGTCAGGACAGACTTCGTATCCAATGTATCCCATGAGTTAAAGACACCTTTAACTTCCATGCGTGGGATTATCGAAATGTTTGAAGAAAAAAGCCTTGGTAGTCCAGAAGAGGCAGATAAGTTCGTCGCCATTCTTTCCCGACAGGCGAAGAGACTTGATTCCATCATCAATGATTTGCTGGTCCTCTCACGCCTGGAAGACGATGAGGATAAACATATTGAGCTGATTTGCACGCAAATACGCGACGCCGTTGACTTAAGCGTGCAGGTCTGTAAGGAAAGGGCGGACCTAAAAAACATTGCTTTGGTGTGCAGCATTGATCCGTCCTTACATGGGCTAATCCATCCGCCACTGTTTGAACAGGCGCTGGTTAATCTGATTGTGAACGCCATCAATTACAGTCCAGAAGGCACTCTTGTGAGTATCACAGCGTTTCGGCAGGAAAATCTTGCGGTAGTCATGGTCAAGGATCAAGGCATTGGGATCGATCCCAAGCATCATGCCCGACTCTGGGAGCGTTTTTACCGCGTAGATAAATCACGTCACCGCGGGAGTGGTGGAACGGGATTAGGCTTGGCGATTGTGAAGCACATTGCTATGATCCATGGCGGCCAAATTGGCATTGAAAGTATGCCAGGTCAAGGAAGCACTTTTAAGTTCTCGGTAAATGCCTGCCATCCAGAACCCCAATCCGAGGTCCTAGCAATCCCCGGCGCCTAACGAAAAACTAATACTCTTTCGAAGCGAAATCAGGTAAGCAGTGAGGGGCTATGGTGCTGAGCGAACCCCAATTTCGATAGGAAGAAAAACATGCAATTGCGCGATGTTAAAACAATACAAGGAAGAGTCTCGATAACTTTGTGGCCACTGGCCTTGGGCCTCGTGGGGTCGCTTCTGTTTGCAGCCCCTCAATCCTTAGCAAGCGGTTTGCCTTATAAAAAAGAAGCTGGTGTGAGTGGAAACCTAAACAGCATTGGCTCCGATACCCTTAACAATCTCATGACGTATTGGGCCGAGGGTTTCAAGAAACAATACCCAGGCGTTAAAATCCAGGTCGAAGGGAAAGGATCTAGCACAGCACCACCAGCCTTAATTGAAGGCGTTGCCCAGATCGGGCCGATGTCGAGAATGATGAAGGATTCTGAAATTGAGGCTTTTGAGAAAAAATATGGCTTCAAACCCACAGCGGTTCCCGTCGCCTTGGATAGCTTGGCCGTGTATGTTCATAAGGATAATCCCATCAAGAGTTTGACCATGCAGCAAGTCGATGCGATCTTTTCGAAGACACGCAAGGGCGGTGGCGCGTCTGATATTAAGACCTGGGGTGACCTAGGGCTTAAAGGTGAGTGGGAAAAAATGCCGATTAGCCTCTATGGGCGTAATTCTGCCTCTGGTACCTATGGTTTTTTCAAAGATGAAGCGATTTTTAAAGGTGACTTTAAGGACACTGTTAAAGAGCAACCTGGGTCTGCATCGGTCGTCAATAGCGTGGGCACTGACAAGTTCGCCATTGGTTACTCTGGGATCGGTTATAAAACCAGTTCCGTTCGTGCGCTTCCCCTTGCAGCTAAGACCGGGTCAGCAGTGGAAGCAACTTTCGAAAATACGATCTCTGGTGCTTATCCTCTGGGTCGCTACTTATTCGTATATGCTGTGAAAGAACCAAATAAGCCGATGGCGAAGCTGACTCACGAGTTCCTAAAATTCATCCTCTCGAAAGAGGGTCAGGAAATTGTGGAGAAAGATGGCTATGGCATGCTTCCGCTCAAGGTCATCGAGCAGCAGTTGACAAATTTGAGCGATAAGAATTCCTGATTTTCCAATTTTGCCGTGACAGAACAGGTTGCACGTGACTGTTACCCAAAGCCAACGATACCGTCAGCAACTTAAGCGGGTCAAATGGATCGATCGTCTCGCACGAGTTGTGGTTGTGTCTGGTGGTCTTTTGGTCATCCTCACAGTCCTAGCCATCCTTATTGAAATCGTTAGTGTAGCCATTCCCCTTTTTCTCCCCCCTAACGTGGCGTCGGTGGCGAGCGGGCCTTTTCCTGGTGCCGGTGAAGTGGGAATTCTGGATGTCGGTACCGATGAGTATTTTGAAACTCTGACCGTCCTACGTGAGGATGGACTGGTACAGCTGATTAGTCGTCAGGAGATTCCCAATGCAGCCGGGAAGGCAAATGCGACCGAGGGCTTACAACATCATTTTACGGCTTTAGGGGAGCCATTTCCCATTCTGCCGGAAGGGGCTACCTTTGTATCAGCAGTCCGGGTAGGGGAATATTTTCTCGCTTTGAGCGCGGCCGGTCAGGTGGTGGTATATCAAACGGTTGTGCGCTCCGTATTTGATGAAGCAGGGAAAAGGCAACAGGTCGCGACTCCGACGATTCTCAAGATCTATGATGTGTTTGATGAATTCAGTATGGAGGGTGCGACGATCCTCACAGGCTCTTATTCATCCAGCAGGGGCTTGGCTCTGATTACTTTTGCTCCTGCACTTGGCTATCAGTTTATGAGCTTTCCTGAGCAGGAAGAAAGCGATGGGCTGTCTTTACGGGCGGTGGTGACGAAGCCGGAGCCGCAAAAACTAACTCTGATTGTGCCAGATCTAGCCCGACCAGGATATTCCGCTGCCTTATCCTCAGATGCGAATCAGGTGGTGCTGGGTGGTCAAGATGGGACATTGCTGCATTTTTCCCTCCAAGAGGGTCAAGTCATCTTGAGTGAAGCCAGCTTGAATGTGTATGGCGACTTCACAGCGCTCGCCTTTGCCTTCGGCGATGATTCAATTCTCGTTGGGGATCATATCGGTCGCTTGGGTGCGGTGTATCCCTTAAAAGACACGGAGGGGGTGACAAAACTTCATGCTGCAAAACAATTTGTCAATTTACCTGGTGCGGTGAAGCGATTGATTCCTTCCCTGCGTTCAAAGCAGTTCCTAGCCATCGATGATGGGGGAACCGTGGCTGGATACTACCTGAGTCATGCCAAGGAGCTTTTTCGCAAACAGTCGGCCTATAAGATTCACAATTTGGTTGTGTCACCCAGGGACAAGCTCTTCCTATCTCTTAACAAAGAGGGTACAGAATCCACGTTGTTTGGCCTAGACATTCCCCATCCGGAAATCGGCTTTCAAGCTCTTTTTGGCAAAATTTGGTATGAAAGTTATCCGGGACCTGCCTATGTCTGGCAGTCGACCGGTGGCAGCGATGATTTTGAACCAAAAATCAATCTCATGCCGTTGATCTTCGGAACCCTGAAAGCCACCTTCTATGCCATGCTCTTTGCCTTTCCTATCGGAGTGTTTTCTGCGATCTACTCCAGCCAATTTATGAGCAAAACGCTGCGAGCCCGCATCAAACCACTTTTCGAGCTCATGGCTTCCGTACCATCTGTCGTTATTGGTTTTATTATTGCGCTTTGGTTGGCCCCATTTCTTGAATCATGGATCATAAGTTTCCTTATCTTGGCTTGCCTTGTTCCCGGGGGTTTCTTGCTCTATTTCTGGGCGCTCTCGACGATTAAGAGTGAGTCAAAATTGCGCAAATGGACCCAAGGCCGCGAGTTTCTCTTGATGATTCCTGTGGTGTTGCTCATTGTTGCTGTGTCCGCTTTGCTCGGACCTTTGGTGGAGGGAGCTTTTTTTGCAGGTAATTTTTCCCAGTGGCTCTACACCCATGTCGGCATAACGTATGATCAAAGAAATTCGATCATTGTGGCGGTGGGGTTGGGATTTGCCGTCATTCCCATCATCTTTTCTATTGCGGATGACAGTTTAAGCTCTGTGCCCGCCAATCTTTCGGCCTCCAGTTTAGCTCTCGGAGCTTCACGTTGGCAAACCGTGTGGCGCATCGTCTTGCCTTCCGCTAGCCCCGGTATTTTTGCAGCAACCATGATCGGCTTTGGTCGGGCCGTGGGTGAAACGATGATCGTTTTAATGGCTGCTGGCAATACGCCGATTATTGATATGAGCCCGTTTAATGGCATGCGCACTTTGTCGGCGAATATAGCTGTAGAGATTCCAGAAGCGCCTGTGGACAGCACCTTATTTCGCACCTTATTTCTCTGTGCGGTGATTCTCTTCGGATTCACCTTTACCCTAAATACTTTGGCAGAAATCGTGCGCACACGATTGAGGAAAAAGTATGGCCGCTTTTGAAGTGCAAGGATTTTTCCGCAAAGGCGAGCCCTATGTTTGGTTAGCTGGTGGCGCGGCAGCGCTGTTTCTGCTTTTTATTACCGGAATGCTCGGGCTCATCTTGGCCAAAGGCATGGGAACCTTTTGGCCCCTAGATTTGCACCAAATAAGCGTCGAAGATGGTCGGGTGCTCGTAGGCCAGATCGTGGTAAAGGAATCCAAGAAGCAAAACCCATCCCTGCAACTGAAAGTGGGTAATCGCGATATTGTCCCAGCTGATTTTGTCTGGATAAAGGAATCTGAAATCACCGCAAAATCCATAGCGGAATCCTATTGGATGGTAGAACGCCTGGAGTATGGAAATTTCTTTGGGCAGTTGGTCGCACTTGGAGACCAGACAACTCCAGTGGATGGACCAAATCTTTTAGCTGCGTTTTCCGAAGGCATGGAGCGCAGTCGATCGCAGCAGCAGAATATTCTGGCCCTTGGCAAGAAGATGGGATCCCTTTCGAGGCAGATACGTGAAAATGAATTGATGGAGCGGAAGCTCAGCGTCAAAGGATCCAGTGAAGACCTCGCTGTCATGGGAAGCAGTGCACGGCAGCTGGAGCGAGAAGAGCTCATTAAACAGTTTGATCAGCTCCAAGTAGAACTGCAGCAAATGGAAAAGGAAAAGGAGACAGATTTCGCCCTTTTTAGCGCCGCGGACGGCCAAGTAAAGCGCATTCCATTTTTAGAGATTGTCCGAGCCATCCAGCCCAACCAGCTCAATGTTTTGCAAAAATTTTCCTATTATATGGTTAGGGTGTACGAGCTTCTCTTCGATGAACCAAGAGAGTCAAATACCGAGGGAGGCTTATTTCCCGCGATCTTTGGCACTGTGATCTTAATCTTTCTTATGGCGATTATCTCCTTTCCTTTTGGCGTCTTGGCAGGGATTTACTTGAAGGAATATGCCAGGGAAGGTGCGCTGGTGCGCATCGTGCGCATCGGAGTTAATAATTTGGCGGGGATTCCATCGATCGTTTATGGCATTTTCGGTCTGGGGTTCTTTGTCTATACCGTGGGTTCATGGGTCGATGCTGCGTTTTTCGCGGCGAAACTCCCTGAGCCCACTTTTGGAACGGGCGGTGTTCTCTGGGCTAGTTTTACCCTGGGCATTTTAACCATTCCAGTTGTTATTGTTGCCACGGAGGAAGCCTTGGGCAGTGTACCCGCTGCAGTGAGAGACAATTCGATTGCTTTGGGCGCAACCAAGTTTCAGACTTTGTTTAAGATTGTATTGCCCATGGCTTCACCGGGAATACTCACGGGATTTATCTTGGCCATGGCCCGAGCAGCTGGGGAGGTTGCTCCGCTCATGATCACCGGAGTCGTGAAACTCGCACCGGATTTGCCTCTGGATGGGATTTGGCCTTTTTTGCATTTGGACAGGAAATTTATGCACCTAGGTTTTCATATCTACGATATTTCCATGCAGTCCCCTAATGTCGAGGCAGCAAAGCCAATGATCTATGTGACTACGTTTCTACTTATGACCATTGTTCTGGCTATGACCAGCGTGGCGATTTACTTGCGCGGCCGAATGCATAAACGCTATTCCATGGGGTCCATCTAAGATGTTAGCTGATTCTTCCCAATCCATTGCGAGTTCGCAGGGACTAGAGACCGTGCTTCAGGCCCGTGCTTTGGATTTGTATTACGGAACAACTCAAGCTTTGCGCGCTGTCGATCTCGATATCTATCGCAATCGCGTCACCGCGTTAATTGGTCCTTCTGGTTGCGGAAAGTCGACATTCTTGCGCTGCATCAATCGCATGAACGACTTGATCGATGGAGTGCGAATAAGCGGACAGATTCAGTTCGAGGATACGAATATTCTCGATCAAGAACTCGATGTCATTTCCCTTCGCCGACAGATTGGTATGGTTTTTCAAAAACCTATCCCTTTCCCCAAATCTATTTTTGAGAATGTGGTTTATGGATTAAGAATCGCTGGTATTCAAGACAAGGAGTTGCTCCAACAAGCTTGCCAAGATAGTCTAAAAAGCGCGGCACTTTGGGACGAGGTCAAAGATCGCTTGCATGACTCCGCCCTTGGTCTCTCCGGGGGGCAGCATCAGCGACTTTGTATCGCCCGAGCGGTGGCTGTGAAACCGCAAATCATTCTGATGGATGAGCCCTGTTCCGCCCTAGACCCACGGTCTACAGCAAAAGTCGAAGAACTCATTCTCTCATTGAGGGAGGAGTACACGATTGTGATCGTGACTCATAATATGCAGCAAGCCTCTCGGGTCTCAGACTTTACGGCCTTCTTTTATGAAGGAAGCTTGATAGAATTTGATGAAACTGTTAAAATCTTTACTAAGCCCAGTAAAAAAGCCACTGAAGATTATATTACCGGCCGTTTTGGGTAAGTAGGGAGTTGAGCCTATGGCTCGAGATTTAAGATCTGCTGTAGACGAATTGGGCAGGAATCTTGGCGAAATAGCCAAGCTATTGGCGCGGAACACCCGCCTTGCGGACGAGGCTTTTGTTCTCTCCGACTTGCAAAAAATAGAGCAGGTGAAGTCCATTCATGATGTCATAGAGGCAAATTCCGCGCAATTTGAAGAAGACTGTATGAAGGTATTAGCCTTATACCAACCTGTCGCTAGAGACTTACGCCATATCATGACGCTTTTTAAAATTGGCATCGACTTGGAGCGAATGAGTTCCCTTTCAGAGAGAATAGCTCGCAAAACACAGCGAGTGGCTGCCGTTGCCAGTCATGAGGTCGTGCCCACCCAGTTGAAGTCCTACTTTCGTGAAACTGTGGATTTATTGGAAAAGACGGCTGAAGTGCTGGCAAATCGAGACCTGGACTTAGCCAAATCTATCATTGAGCGAGGCAGCGCCCTTTATAAACTAAAGAGGATTATAAGGCAGCAATTTCAGGAAGTTATGGAGACTCATCCCGCGGAAGCGGATTTCTACATCACTTTGCTAGGAATCTCTCGACATTTGGGACGACTCTCAAATCTTGCCGCCGTTATTTGTGAAGAGATCGTCGACTACCAGCAAGAGACAGCGGCATCTTAAAGAGATTTTTAGAGCCAGTTGTTTGGGATATTGGCTGGTACGAGCTTTTGCTCATTCGCGATTCGGACTTGCCATTCCTGGAACAACACTAACGGGGGCTGTAACATCACTTGTGACGTGTGCATCGGCCCGACCTTCGCCCTGCCCTCTAATGGAAGAGAGCTTATTAACATCCCAGGTGATGCCTAGGGCCTCAAGGGTTCTAATAATATAGTAGGTGACATCAATCTCCCAGAAGCGATGACCGGACGGGGCCAGTTGCTGATGCGCATGATGATTATTATGCCAACCCTCTCCCCAAGTCAGGACAGCGACAAACCAATTGTTGCGAGAGAGTTCGGGAGTTTTAAAGCGGCGATATCCCCACATATGACAGGCACTGTTTACGAACCAAGTTGCATGGTAAACACAAACAACGCGGAGGAATACGGCCCAAAGCATGGTTCCAAAACCGATAGTTGCCCAAAGAGTAAGGCCTAAGGCAACTTGCATGCCGATCTGGACAAAGGGATTTTCCAAAAATCTCATATAAGGGTCTTTTTGAATATCTCGTGCGAATTTCTGCAGCTGGGCTGCATTGTCAAACTGTGGACGCGACAGCATCATCCAACCCATATGAGAAAACCAGAAGCCGCGATTGGAATCATGAGGATCTTTGGCGGTGTCTGTAAAAGCATGATGCATGCGATGATGGGCCACCCATGTTACTGGTCCGCCTTCCAACGACAGTACGCCAAAAGTGGCGCCTAGTCTTTCAAGCCATCTTGGAGCCTTGAAGGCACGGTGGGATAACATACGGTGATAACTGAAAGTGATGCCGATGCAACTCGTGAGGAAATAGAGCCCAAAAAACAGGGCAAAATTAAACCATGAGAAATAAAAGAGGGCGGTAAAGGCCAGCGCGTGGGCAATGGTCATCCAGATAATGATTCCCCAGGCCAAAGGTTCTTTTGCTAGGGTTTGGCTTTGAATTTGATTCACGATAGGTCCTCGCTATATGTAGGTTTGGTATGAGTTTCATGCCGTGTTGGCCCTACGACCTGCACTTTTCTAATATCGTCCAAATTCCAGCAAAATCAAAGCGTTGCATGTAACAGCTGAGTCCGAGTTTTGTAATAAATTTGTAAACGGAATCACAGACCAGCAAAGTTGTTGATTTGACTATGACATCGCATTTGTTACTGTCAGGACTTCAAAGGAGGTTTGGAAAATGCGTCCAAAAAATATAGTTCCTCCCGGGGAGCGGATGTTTATCCGACGCTTGAAGTCCTCTGGCTATAGAATCACGGAGCCACGGCAACGGGTGATCGATGTTTTGACACAAGCTGACTCACCGATGTCCGCCAAAGAAATCTTCGAGGATATCTCCAAAAAGATAGATGAAAAAGTTGACGTGGCAACCATTTATAGAATCCTGGAACGCTTTAGCGATCTAGGCATTTGTCATCAAGTCGGCCCCAACGGAAAATATGTCCTCTGTTTGCACGAAGAAGACAACCCGGAAACTCATGTTATTTTGCGCTGCACCGTCTGTGGAGAAATCGTTGAAAGCGCGACCCCCAAAGACGTATTGTCACCGTTGGCTTGGTATATTCAAACCAATCAGCATTTTCTTATCAAGAAAAGTATGCTGCAAATGGATGGGATTTGCAGCAAATGTGGTGGTTTGTGAGGGACTGTCGAGCTTTTCCTTGGCCCTTTCTCCTGTCGACATATGCCCTCCTATCGCTCCTCTTTTTAGCGACCTCGTGTCAACTGCGACCAAGCCGTGCTTACGAAAAGGTAAATACCTCAGCCGAGGTTCAGGTCTCAGTCAATTTAAACATGTTTGCTTTAGCGGCCAAGAAACCTAGCTCCCTTGTCTATCAGATTTTCTATCGGCTTCGCGAGGGCGCCTGGACACTGGAAAAGGAGGGCGAGGTCTCAGTATTGCCTTTAGCGATCGAAGGATCATCCTTTGCGGATCCACTGACGTTTTCCGTCGCGGCGCTTAGGCCAGGTCCAAAAAAGGTCATTTTACAGTTATTAACGGCAGAGGGAGATGCTTTAGATCGCCAAGAATTTGTCACGCATAAGCTTCTGTCTGGCTTAAATCTCCTGCAAGCACCGTCCTTTTCCTTAACTCCTGCAGCTTTGGTGGACTTGCAATTTACGACTGAGTTGCTTTTTGAGGTAGAGGGAAGTCTCAGCACCATTGGTTTCGACCGCGTGGAGCCCATGTTTGCTCCGGATGGGCCTGGAGAATGTGCAGCTTGCCACAACTACGATGACCCCTTCAAAGATGACCTCGAAGGTGTTCATTTAGCCTCCCGCCCTTTTTTTGCCTGGGGCAAGTCAGACCTGGTGGGGCTAACAGAAGAGCAGATCGTGCTTCGGGTGCTCGATAGCTTAAAACACACTCACGGAGTAGAACCCATGCCTCCTGCAGATATAGCCCCTCCCTATTCCGCTGAACAAATTAACCTGGTTGAATCTTGGCTAATAGGGGGCCTGTTGCTGGAAACTCTGGTCGTAACAGATCTTCCCGTGCCGCAAGTGGAGAGGATCGAACTTGTTCTTTATGATCCTAGTTCTTCCTTAGCTTGGCCGACGGCATCCTTGAATCTGCAATTTGATGACGGGGCCCGGGTCGTGGCATCGGCGACTTTAAAAGGCTTAGAGTTTGGCAGTAACTATCAAGCTGATTTACGTGTTTTTGTTAGCAGCGATCGCCTCATTTTAGCAAGGTCCCTGGCCATTGAGGTCACAGGTGGCAAATCGTCGCATAGACTAGATATCAAGCTTTCACTCGATGATTTGCGAACCACAACGCCTTAAAGAATCCTGCCACGAAGCTGGTGTCTTACGGTGCTTTCGGCGACGGACGGATCGCCTATGACGAATAACTTGACTTTGTGGCGTGGGAGGCTAAGATGACGCCCACCTGCGTGGTTTTTAGACCTAGCCCAGGGTAACTCAATAGAATTCCTCATCTACTAGACTCTGCTTAAAGAGGTTATCAATGCGAACTTGGATCCTACTTTGTATTTTAGTGATTCTATTTGGAGGGGGCATTTATTATTCAGCCAAATCTTTGAATTTTCCCATTGACTACAAAATCATCAAAAATTACAGCTCAGAAAAAATTTCTATGCTTTCACCTTCCAAGGAAGTTTTGATGGTTAGGGGAAATTACTCTTTCTCTCGTGATGGGCAATTGGAGTTGTCACCCGATCGCATCCTCAATGTTAGTTGGCTGGTAAAAGGTGTGCAAATTGAATTCCGTGCCTATTCTGATCATGTAGGAAAACTCAGTTTTGAAGTTCAGGATGGGAAAATTTGGAAATCAGCCTCGTCCCAGGAAGTTCAAAATGTCCTGAATCGCCTCAGAATTAATTTTGAAAGTGGCGAAGACTGGATAATCTCGCTGTTGAAAGAACCTAAGCTTTTGCAGCATGAACAGGACAAGATAGTTAAATACATTTTTGAAGAAATCAGCATGTCTAGTAAGAAATCTGAATTATTAAGGGAACTGATCCACCATAGTAGCTTTTCCGAGATAAGCGCTATAGCGATTGCAAAAAATCTAGATGAAATCAGTTTTAGTAATGATCGGGAAGAAGTCCTAAAAGCAATCGTATCGCGTCTATGACATCTCTGTCGCGCAATGAAATGACTTGAGAAAATCTACTTGAGCTCATATTTCGTGAGGCGAAATTTCGGTGGCATATTTTCTTGAGGTCGCAGGACCCTGACAATAACCCTCGCTTCACTGATGCTTTGATGGGGTTCTCTGTCCGAAAAGAGCAGGCCTGCAGCGGTATCTCGCTGTGGGAGGCTGGTATTTTGATAGAGCTGGTGGGACTCGCCAGTAACTAAGTCTCTAATCACCAGCTCCTGTGATTCTGGCTTGAGAGTGTAGGAAAAACGCTCGGCGATCGTTTCCTCCGCATAAGTTGCACTTGGTATTAAGGCCAGTCCCGCTAGCAAAAAAAGCTGTAAAAAACCCCCTAAGTGGCTAGAGGCACGGAATAGGTGCATGTGTAAACTCCAGGGCTGCATGCCTTGCGCGCAGCGTTAGGGATTGGTTTCAAAACTCATTTTTGGGATTGTCTAAGATCATGTTAGCACGGATGCCGAGGCAATTCACCAACCTGGATAATTTTGAGACAGCACCCCCAGTTTTTGAATTTCCTGCGCCCCTGCCTTTAGGTAAATCCTACCCTCATTCCTGTTAGGTATAGAAAGTAGTATAGAGGCATACCTCTCGATCGGGAGCGGCGCCTTGAAAGAAATAAAAGGGCAAATTTTTGTCTTGCTTGCTATCTGGTCATCTTCGTGTGGCAACAGCTCGGAAGAACCAAGTTCGCTCCAACAGTTTTTTTCGAACTCTTATGTGCGACGAGACCCTACCCTGTATGAAGCTTCCCTCGTGCTGCGCATAGAAACTGGTTGCACGGCCTTTCTTGCCGAAAATGCAGCGGATAAGGCTTTCGTGGTTACTGCAAAGCATTGTTTCAACTCAGATATTTTAGACTGGTGTCTTGGTAAGGGTGGATTTCAAGACAATGGCCATACAAGAAAATGTCTTCGTGTCATCGCCTGGGACCCAGGATTTGATATTGTCATGTTTGAGGCTCTAATG
>JBIKVD010000046.1:0-17315 GCA_044357055.1 Oligoflexales bacterium
GTTCCAGCCCTGCATAGCCTCGGCCGAAGTCATCCGTGGCGATACTCATATTCAGAGCCTTAAGCTGAGTGGTCAATTTCATGATAAGTTCAAAATTTTGAATGCTTTCTGACTCAGAAATTTCAAAGATGATTTGTTTTGTGAAATCCTGAACGGGTAAGATGGAGAGTATGTAGTAGAGGTTCCGAGGCAGAATATTGACCAAAAGTTTACCCGGAAGTTTTCCACTCATTTTGATCGCCTGCTTAAGGCAAGCCTGATCTAGCTCCAAGCTAATCTGGGTTGCGTGGGCGATTTGGAAGAGCACATCTGGTCGCAAAATATTGCTGTCCATGTAGACCAATCCATCATGACGCAACAGTGGTTCAACCAATTCTTTTTTCACTCTGATCAGCGATTCAAAGCCCATAAGGATGTTGGCTATGGGAGCGATGGATTTCTCCTCCTTAACCTTCTCCACTTGAGACTTAGTCAAATCCGATAGCTTGAAAACCGCTTGATAGTTTGGATACAGGATTCCTTCATTTTGAATGAGGGTTTGCATCACTTCTTTTTGGCGATCGAGGATTCTCTTTTGCTGAAGTTTGGCGACTTCGAAGCTTTTTTCGAGCACCCCATTGAGAATTTCTAAGGTATCCTCACAAGGATTATTCAGGGCAGTCGCATACCCTACGGAGATATCAGGTATGACTTTTAGGCAATCAGGTAAAATCCGATTTTCTTTTGATTTCAAGAGCTCTTCCCAAAGAGAGGTCTGAATGCGAAAGGCTATTCGATTAGCCAGTTTTTCCGTTATCCCCGGAGCAGGAACAGCGGATTTGCTGCGATTGTTTTGGAGAAACATAATGTAGTCATTGCCTTGTGGGGAGCGTCTCACAAGAATATCTTCCCGGCGAAAGCTTCCCGGAGCGCCCCAGAGTTTAAACAAAATTCCCTGAAAGCAGTCCTGGAGTTTTGAGTAGGTCTCGCTACCGTATTCCAATGCAACCGATCTGAGCTTGGAGCCACTAATAGCTAAAAAACTTATGGCTCCCTGCTCGCGCAGCATCTTTAGCGGAATCTCAGGATCGTATAAGGGGATTTTGTTTTGAATGTGCGTCGTCTTGTGCATGTTCGTAAGGTGGTAGGCGTGAATGAGATCATAGGTATCTTGTGCCCTGGGATTCTCGCGAAAGAAAAAGTCGGCAAAGTCCCATTCTGCATTTAAAGTTCCTTGAGTACCCGTAAGATTAATCTTAAAAGCGACGAGTGGAATTCTCTTACCTATGAGACTTAAAATATCAATCCAGATGGGATTGGGAAGCGGAGCAAAGTCGGATTCGATGATCGCTAATTTGACTGTTTCACTATAGAGATGGTTGATGGCATTTTTTGTGTAGCGTGTGTAATGGACATACTCATAACGGGCATGCTCTAACTTTTGCTTAAGTTCTTTGATGTACTCAGAGTTTTTTCCAAGTAGTACTAGCATGCCCTTTGAATCGCCTATTTGGTTGCATGGTGATATTCGGATCCTAAGGAGATCTATCGGACGTTTGCCTGAATCGTTTAATCTTTCGATGGCTCAGAGGTTTGATTTAGTGGCAGGGCGCTGATTTGACTTGGTTTTCATCCACAGACCTTGTGGAAAAGTAAGGATGTTGGGAACTGTAGGGCTTTGCAGATGCCCTCTGATCTGATGTGCGTATAAATTTAGCAGTAGCGAGACCCAAAAGTTTGAATTGTTAGAAAATGGAGAATATCTGTGGAATTGCCAAATTTTGTTCGTCAGTGGTTGGCGGGACAGCCAGATCAGTCCTATTCCATTGCTTTGCCTGAAGGTAGGGACCCAAGGGTACAAAGCGCCGCATGCACCCTTGCCGAATTTCCCTGCTTGGCGCGAGTTGATCTTTTTGACGGTGGGATTGGTCCTGCCTTGAGGCTCGACGCAAATCTCAGCCCCGTGAGTCAGGTTGCACGAAATAAAATTAAATTGAAGCCTTGGGATGTGCAGGGTCAAGAACGTCTTGAAGATTTTTTTCGCCAGCTACAATTGCGGGGCAAAACTCCGCCTAAAGTGGAAAACCTGTTGGAGGATGGCCGATGGTCTCTGTACCTGGCGGGAATTGCATTACAGACGCAGCAGGTAAGTGCTGTGGTTGCGGGCTGCCAATTTGCTACTTCTGAAGTGATTCGTGCGTCGCTGGCGTGTGTTGGCATGGAACCTGGAGTTTCGAAGCTGAGCGGTGCATTCATTCTTAATAAATTAGAGTCTGTGTCGGGCGAGAAAGCTAGATTATTTATTGCCTCTGACTGTGCTGTTCAAGTAAACCCAAGTGCGGAAGAAGTCGGGGAAATCGCCTATTTGGCTTGTGAAGCACGGAGGATTTTCGTTCCCGAAAGCGTCGTAAAAGTTGCCTTTTTGTCCTTCTCAAGCAAAGGATCTGCCAAGCATCCCGAGCAAGAAAAGATGGCCAGAGCCGCAAGAACCTTTAAAGAACATTGGGCGGGCGATAGTGGCACACTAAGTGAAGGTGAGCTGCAATTTGATGCCGCGATAGACTCAGAAATTGCCCAGCGCAAAGATCCTACGGGCGTGCTGCGGGGCGAGGCAAATTGTCTCATTTTTCCTAATCTTGACGCCGGTAATATTGCATACAAAATGGCCCAACGGTGGGGAGGATTTGAAGCCTATGGGCCAATCCTGCTTGGTTTAGCGAAGCCCTATAATGATTTGTCGCGAGGAGCTTCTTCCCACGATATTGTCGTGACAGCCTTGTTGGCGTTGATGCGAGCAGAGATCGGATCTCGACATTAGGGGGGATTTGTGACAAATATCCTCCTTAGTCGATAACTCCAAAGTTTCCGTTCTACGAATCCTTAAGGAAGTTCTTCATATGCATAAAGAACCTGTCTTTGCCACACGCCGAGTTCCAGCACTACTTGGTCCTCTCTTCGTTTTGTTGATGGTTATGGGCCATGCCCAGGCGCAGTCTCCCAAGGCAGGATCTCCTCAGGTAGGGGGAACCTTGATTTTTGGCCGCGGTGCTGACAGTGTTTCCCTTGATCCAGCCAGCGTCACCGATGGTGAGTCATTTAACGTCACCGACCACATTTTCAATAATCTCGTTACATTTGCCCCAGGCTCCACGGAATTGGTTCCGGATCTTGCAGAATCATGGACCGTCTCTGCGGACAACCTCAAATACACCTTCTCTTTACGGAAAAATGTAACGTTCCATGATGGCACCTCCTTTGATGCTGAGGCCGTGCGCTTTGCCTTTATGCGTCAATGGGATAAAAAGCATCCAGCCTATGAAAAGGGAGGGCCGTATGGATATTTTGGTTATGTGGGCCTTGATAAATTGCTAAAGAAAATTACGGTGGTGAATACCCACCAAATTCTCTTCGACTTGAATCGCCCCGACGCGACCTTTCTCGCCATCCTTGCTATGCAAGCTTTTGCTATACCAAGTCCTACGGCACTGCTGGCACAGGGCAAGTCCTTTGGACAAAACCCCGTCGGAACAGGTCCCTTTATCTTCAAGAGCTGGCAACGTAATGATCGAATCGTATTGGTGCGGAATGAAAAATATTTTGGCACAAAAGCGCTGCTTGACTCTGTCCTGTTTCGCTCCATTCCTGAAAATAGCACCCGACTGTTGGAACTCTTAGCTGGTAATATTCATGTGATGGATAATCCTAATCCGGACGATATCCAAACCATCAAAGCTAGAATGGGCAAAAAGGTGGAAGTCGCACAGAAGCCAGGAATGAACCTTGCCTATTTAGCCATGAATAATCTTAAGAAGCCTTTCGACAATCTCAAAGTACGCCAAGCAATTCGGATGGCTATCAACAAAGATGCTATCATTCAAGCGGTGTATGCCGGAATGGGAGAACCCGCCAAGAATCCGCTACCGCCTACGATTTGGGGCTATAACGACAAAGTTTCCCATTCTACTTATGATCCCGTTGCCGCTAAGAAATTGCTCGCGGAGGCGGGATTTCCCGATGGATTTTCGAGTAAACTCTTTGCTATGCCAGTGCCGCGTCCCTACATGCCGGATGGGAGGAAAGTGGCGGAATCCATTCAGGCGGATTTGGCCAAAATTGGTATTAAGATAGAAATCGTGAGCTATGAATGGGGCACGTATTTGGAAAAGCTTGATCAAGGCGAGCATGAAATGGCCTTGATGGGCTGGACCGCAGATATTGGTGATCCAGATAATTTTCTTTATGTGCTGCTAGACAAAGACAACGCGAAAGTACCTGCCAGTAACATCTCATTCTATCAATCACAAAAGGTACATGATCTTTTGATTTCAGCTAAGGCTGAGCGCAACCAGGAAAAGAGGGCGAAGTGGTATCAAGAAGCCCAAGAGTTGATCGATCAAGATGTCCCAATGATTCCCCTGGCTCATTCCATTGACACCGTTCCTCATCTGACTGCCGTCAAGAATTTCACGATAGACCCCACGGGCCGCCGCCGATTCTCGGAGGTGTGGCTGTCGCGATAATTTCGGTAAAGGTTCCTTAGCATGCTAATTTTCCTAATGCGCCGCACCTTGCTCGCAGTACCAACCCTTTTCGCCGTCTCTTGCGTTATCTTTATTCTCATCAAGTGCGTTCCTGGGGACGCTGCTCGCTTAGCATTGGGAGAAAAAGCCTCAGAGGAGGTTCTGGCAGATTATCGCCAACAGCTTGGTTTGGACCGACCATTATTGATTCAATATGGACTCTTTCTGCAGCGTTTCATCCTGCACGCTGATTTGGGAAATTCGATTAGGTCTGGAGAAGCTGTCACGGAAATCATTGCTGCGAAATTTCCAGCAACCTTTGAGTTGGCGCTGTGCGCCATGCTGCTAGCGATATTTGGCGGCGTGTTGGCGGGAACCATAGCTGCAATCCGACCAAAAGGTTTTTTAGATATGATCATCATGGGAGCTTCCGTGACAGGAGTCTCCATGCCAGTTTTTTGGCTAGGGTTATTGCTCATGTGGTTTCTGGGTTTAGAAATGGGCTGGTTGCCATTGTCCGGTAGATTTGCAGCCACTCTGGAGTATCAGTCTCAGACGGGATTTCTCCTGCTTGATGCGGCGATAGCGGGGAATGTGCCGCTCTTGCTTGACGGACTACATCATTTGATTTTACCGGCTTTGACATTGGCCTCAATACCCTTAGCTTTTTTGGCTCGTATGACGCGGTCGGCTCTCTTAGATGTGATGAAAAAAGATTACATTCGAACGGCTCGGGCCAAAGGAGCTGATGGCAAATTGCTTTTCTTTCGGCATGGTTTGCGCAATGCCGCTATCCCGATTATCAATATTAGTGGTCTTCAATTTGGCGGATTACTGGCAGGAGCCATGATCACAGAAACCGTTTTTTCTTGGCCCGGAATGGGGCGTTGGATCTTGGAAAGCGTCCATAGTCGCGACATTCCGGCGATGCAGGGTGGAGTCTTGACCATTGCCTTAACTTTTATCGTCATTAATACTCTGACGGATATTTTGTTCACGCTCGCTGATGCGCGGGTAAAGGTTAGCTAATGATAGAAGTTAAAAGCCAGGACCCAGCAAGCCTTTCCAGGGGCCAATGGCAAAATTTTCTGAAATCCCCGACGGGATTTTTAGGGCTAGGGTTGCTTGGAGTTCTCGTTTTGGTAGCCCTCTTTGGCCCTTTGCTAGCGCCTCATGCACCAGAAGCTCAAGACTATACCAAGAAATTCCTTCCGCCCGCTTGGTTTGACGGTGGCCTGGCCGAACATCTTCTAGGCACCGATGTCTTGGGTCGAGATCTGTTTTCCAGAATCGTGTTTGGCACCAGGCTCAGTCTCTTAATTGGGCTTTTTGCTATTGTGGTTGGAGGATGCATTGGCGTTCCCCTGGGGCTCATTTCTGGTTTCTTGGGGGGCAAGGTCGATTTGTTGCTGATGCGGGTTATGGACCTAATGCTCGCCCTCCCTTCCTTACTTTTGGCCGTGGTGATTGTGTCGATCCTTGGTCCCGATTTATGGAACGGTGTCATCGCCATTGGCTTGGTCAATATTCCCACTTTTGCTCGGATTGCTAGGAGTGGAGTGCTTTCTGAACTTGAGAAGGAGTATGTGGCTGCCGATCGCGTGATTGGCCGCCGCGCCCACAAGATACTCCTTTTCGGCATTGTGCCAAATATGGTTGGTCCTTTAATCGTCGTCGTAACCCTCAGCTTTGGCAGTGCGGTATTGGATGCTGCCGGATTAAGCTTTCTTGGGCTAGGGGCTCAGCCGCCTAGTCCAGAGTGGGGTGCACTCATCGCCGAAGGGCGCAATTACGTCTTTCATGCTCCGTGGCTCATTTGGTTCCCGGGCATTGCTATCCTGGTGACCGTCGTAGCCTTCAATCTATTAGGTGATAGCCTTCGCGACCTTATGGCGCCAGATGAGGATACGAGCCGGCCCTCCTAATTTTGGAGACCGAATGAAATCCTAATATTTTAAGATTGTTATGATGAGTGGAGTGGTACCTAGGCACGAACGTATTTTAGCATCTACCCAAGCTTGATGTCCTTGACTTCGAGAGAGGATTTCTTTAGGATTGCGCCATTGTGACTAATGCTTTTTAGATTTGTAGCAGATTCACATCCCGAGGAGGGCTATTTGTGGCTAATAGGACGCTTGGTTTTAGAATGAATTCTTGGCGGGTGACAAGCTTCCTTAGCTTCTGCGTGGTTTATATTCTCTACTCCACAACGCTGAGCGCACAATCCGTTTCTCGCTATCAGGTCCATTGCATGGACAAAGATGGGCCGGAAAAAATTGAATTGTCTGCTCAGGGGCGTTTGCTGCTCACGATGAAAGGGAGCTTGGTCTATCAGGGCACTGATGTGCAGCTACAATGTGTCCAGCACCTCGATTTTTCTAAGCCTCCATCCATTAATGGGTTGGATAAAACTTGGGTTTGTGTAGACGAACGATATTACGATGATTTACAAACAGCCTACTTTTCTGGCTTTTATTTTGTAGAGATTTATACAGGTGGAATATCGTCGGCTTCGAGGGCAGATATTTCTCGTGTGCTATTGGGCAGCTCTCAGCCTCTTACATCGATGCAATGCACCGTCTTTTCGCTTATAGGTCCCTAAGCTTCATTCTTTTTCTAAATTGATGCCTGACCCGTTTGTCTCTATTCATGCCTGACCGGGACGTCAAAACTTTAGACAATCAGCTCCAAATCTGTCCATCCTTTCTTCACACCGCCCAGCGGCTCTAGCGTACCCCTTCGATAATCATCTATAAAATTGGTATGTTATAAAGTCCCCTCGCGGGAATGGGTGGGTCCACTTCTTGCAGCTTTAATCCCATGTGACCTTTGCAGTTTTTAGGGAGAATCGCGATGCCAAAGAGCGGAGATTCAACAAATAGAAAGTCGGCGGGCTCTGTTTCCTTGCAAAGGCGCCAGGCCGTAAGAAGCAAAACGACGAGTAAAGTCCTTCCCGTACCTGACGATGAATTGACCTTTCAATTTGGGCATCAAAGTCATTTTCAAAACACCTGGATGCAAGTGGCTAGGCCCGTGGTGACATTGCGTTGGAATATTGGCAAGAGCCGCGTTTTTAGTGCCCATCAAAAAGCAGTCATCGTTTCCTCTTTGCGAGCTATGGTAAACAGTCAGGGGGAATTGAGTCTTAAGACAGCACGCTTTCCAGATTTGGAGCGAAATGTTGAGGACTTGAAGAACAAGCTCTTTGTTCTAATCATGGCAAGCCTGTTGGCCAACAGGGCCCGCCGCAGCCGAGCTATGTAGATTCTGCTGCAAAAGCCCAATCTCTGCGTTCGCTTCGTCAAAAATTCGTCATCTAACCAGTACTCCCCCCACAAATGCCCAGGCGCATTTCACCGTGTTCAAAGGACAAAAGTTGGGTATGGTCATTATCAAGGCCCCAGCGACTGACTGGAACGATATCATGCTCGAAAGCTGTAAAGGAAGGACAATGGAAGGACTTGACCTTGACGATCGCTCGTCAAAGAAGCAAGGCAAGCAAGCGTTGCCCCCTGCCTGGATGGAGCTGCTGGGGACGGAGTTTTCCCAGCCATACATGAGAGATCTGCGCGAATTTCTTGCTCTGCAACTGGCAGCCGGTAAGAAAATTTTTCCTAAGAAAGAAGATGTCTTTCGTTGTTTTGAAGCAAGCCAGCCACAGGACGTGAGGGCTGTGATCCTTGGGCAAGATCCTTATCATGGCCCTGGTCAGGCGCATGGTTTGTGTTTCTCTGTGCCTTCTGGTGTGAGAGTACCGCCATCGTTAGTTAATATTTTTAAGGAGCTTAAGCGCGATCTCAATTTGGAGTCACCCAGCGACGGGAGTTTGGGAGCTTGGAGTCAGAAGGGAGTCTTATTGCTCAACGCGGTCTTGACGGTGGAAGCGGGGCCTGCCGGTTCTCATCAGGGTCGCGGTTGGGAAACCTTTACCGATCGGGTCATTCTAAAGATTGCGGAGGATCCCCATCCCAAGGTCTTTATGCTCTGGGGCAACTATGCGATGAAAAAGGCACCCTTGATTAGAAGTGCTGGCGAGGATCACCTTATTTTGGAAGCTCCGCACCCCTCTCCATTATCCGCACACCGAGGCTTCCTCGGATGCGCTCATTTCTCGCGAGCGAATGCGTTCTTGCGAGAAAAGGGACTTGAGGAAATTGATTGGTCTTTGTCGTAGCAGCCGTCAATCTAAGCTGCCGTCATTCTGAGCAACTATCAATCTAAGCTGCCGTCATTCTGAGCGAAGCGAAGAATCTGACCAGACTCGCCCTTAGATCAAGATGACGCATCTAAAGGTGCGAGGGCTTTTTTGCGCTCAAGGTAGCTCTGAATAAATGTCTCCATTTCGGCAAAATCGAAGGGTTTATAGAAGACTTTAACGAAGCTTTTAACTTCCTTGACGCTGAGATCGCCCGTTAATAGAACTTTGGGAATGGCCGAGTTTAGGCGACTGGCTACGACTTCGCCTGTTGTATTGGGGAGACGGTAATCTAGCAGCACCAAATCAGGAACAGATTCATTGATGGCTTTGATGGCCGCCTCTGGGTCGGTAAAAGTCTCAAACATCACCTCGGGGGACGCGAAATTATCCACGAACATTTCGCACAAATGCGGCTCATCATCTAAATAAACAATCTTAAGGGGCATGGTTATTGGGCTCCGCTCTTGGAAATTGGACCTCAAAGCAGGTATGCGGATCATCCCGAACGACTTCTATCGAAGCCTTGTGCTCATCCAGGATGCCCTTTGCAATGGAAAGGCCAAGGCCGGTTCCCTGTCCAATTGGTTTTGTCGTAAAAAAGGGTTGATACATCATCATCTCAATTTCAGGGCTGATGCGTGGGCCAGAATCTCTAATGCGAAAAGTAACAAATTTGGCTTCCCTCTGAAGCTCTATGGTCACCCATTTCTCCGGAAGAACCCTGACCGCATCAATAGCGTTATTTATCAGGTTAACAAAGACTTGCTCTATTTCGATCTCGTCACATAAGATATGAGAATCCGACATGCATTTAAATTCAACAAGGGTGGTGTGACGCCGCGCTTTGGCCTCAGTAAGAATGAGCGCTTCATTCACAATACCGGAAAGCAAATGGACGTTATATTCCGCCTTGTCTGAGGTCCTGGAGAATTTTTGCAGGGATTTAACAATTTTCGCGATCCTCTTCACTGCCAAATGTATTTTTTCAATATTTGTGGCAAGTTGTTCGGGGTTATGTGCGGTTTTAGATAGAGCTCTCACAGTCCCATAAATGATCGTCAGCGGATTATTGATTTCGTGCGCAATCCCAGCCGACATTTCGCCCAGGGACGCTAACTTGGCGTTACGTATAGACTTCAGTTTTTCGATCTCAAGTTCTTTTGCGGTCGATTCTTCTTTTGTCCGGTCAAGATTAACCCCGTACATCATGATCGGATCGCCATTTTTATCCCGGATGACTTTAGCGCGGCCAGCAATATATCGGCGACCATGAGACTTGGTGTTTATTTCAAAGGTGGTATTAAATTCCTTCTCGCCCCGCAGAGCCATCTCCAGCTCTTCGACAGCTTTGGTCTTGGCTTCTGGAGTCAATGAATTTTCCCAGGCACTATAATGGGTAGAAAAGTTTTTTTCCGACACATCGAAGAGCTCGTACATGCTCTTATCCCAGAACAGACTCCGGGTTGCCGGATTGAACTGCCAAACGCCAATCCCTAACGCGTCGAGAATCGAGCGACTCTCTTCCTCTCGCTGGATCTTTTCGCTAACGTCCTGAAAAGTTCCCATCACCTTGTAGACACTACCATTGATATCGAATAGCGGCTTTCCCATCACTTCAACCGATTTTTTATTGCCTTTGGCATCGAGGAACTCGAAGATATCGTGAAACGGCGCACCTCGCAGGCATTCGACAACATAGCAGGTGATTTTTTCGCGCTCATGGGGAGCATAAAAGTCGACTCCCATGATTTTGTCCGTTGGAGTCCCCTCGGCTATGGCATGGATATGGTAGGTTTCGGGTGTCCACCGGGTTTTCCCTGTGAGAGCGTCTAGTTCCCATCCGCCGATCTTGGCAATCTGCTGTATTTCTTCTGAAAGACTTTGTTGTTCGATAAAGAACGTCACATCGAAATGTGTGCCTGTGAAGCGCATAGGCTTCCCGCTGGCATTGAATTCACTGATTCTTCCGCGGTCAAGGATCCAAACCCAGTGCCCATCGGCATGCAACATGCGATGTATGTTCTCGTATAACCGAGTTTCACCAGCGAGGTAGGCATTGATATCCTGAAAAGTCTTCGCTTTGTCTTCCGGGTGGACGCGAGCGTCCCAAGTAGACAGATGCTGAGGAGTTTGATCAAAATTTAGACCCAGCATTTCACACCAGCGGCGATCAAAATTCACCGCGTTGGATTCAAGCCACCAGTCCCAGGATCCTAACCCAGCTCCATCAAGAATATATTCGTAGCGTTGGATCTGCTCCTGCGCCTGACCTTTCAGATGCTGCGCTAACGCATTTACTTCATCATGGATCGGCTTTAGTCGCGCGGCGCCATCAGTAAGCTCACTGGTCCTATTCCCCAGGCGTGTTTGCGACAAGAGCGTGACCACCTCCCTAATGGTAACTCTCTGATCATCTTCTCTTGTATGATCCATGTGGAATCTCAGGCGAGGAGTTTAATGGAACGGTAATGCCAACTATGTAGCTGCTGGCCAGCCCCGATGTATCAATCGACCAGCATCATGACCGGATCTTCTAGGTAACGACAGAGAGTCTCTAGAAATTTGGCACCGACGGCTCCATCTACGACTCTATGATCGCAAGAGAGGGTAAGGCGGCATTGCTGTTGAACACCGATACTGCCGTCCGCTTTCACCGCGGGTACAGCCCTGGTTGCTCCCACAGCGAGAATCGCGGCCTGTGGAGGGTTGATAATGGCGGTGAATTCTTCAATACCAAACATCCCAAGATTGGAAATCGTGAAAGTGCCCCCCAGATAATCAGCGTTTGTCAGTTTGCCTTCCGTCGCAGCCAAGATAAGCTGTTTGGCCTGCAGGGCTACAGCGCTTAGTCCCAATTGATCGGCATGGCGTAGTACAGGGGTGACCAATCCTCCGGGCAAAGCGACGGCCAGCGCTACATGTATAGCCCCATGTAGTTCGATAGCATCACCGGCAAACGACGCATTTACTTCGGGATGGAGTCTTAAGGCTCTTGAGGCTGCGAAAAGGAAGAGATCGTTCACGCTTATTTTTTGCTTGGAGTTTAAAAGGTTAGCCCTTTCCCTCCAGGAGAGGGCATTTGACATATCAACACTACGTCGCAAGTAAAAATGAGGGGCTTCGTTTTTGGCTTGGGTAAGGCGTTTGGCGATGGTCTTTCGCATCATAGAGAGTTCGACGCGCTTATCCTGCAAAGATGAGCCCTGGGACATTTGAGAGCTTGTTGCGGCGCTCTCGCCTCGATTTGGAGCGTGAGCTTTACCCTCTAAGTCTTTAGATACGATGCGGCCGCCTGGGCCTGAACCCTCCACGCGCTGTAAATCAATGCCTAGGCTCTCTGCTTGTTTCTTTGCTAGAGGTGAGGCTTTCAGACGCTTGGTCGCTGAATCAACATGGGCGCTTGCTCCCGCTGTCGTATTTCCTGCCGTAGGCGGAGTCGTCGCTCTTGATGCATGGGTGGCAGCTGCTGCATGGGCAGAGGAGGCTGCTGAAGGACTTTGCTCTGTGGCCTTGGGCGCAATCGGAGTCTTTGCGGAGGGGGATTTTAGCTTTGCAAGATCAAATATCTCATCTTTTTCCCCAACAACCGCTATGGCGGCGTTGAGAGTGGCGGTTTTACCTGCGGGTACAAGAATTTTAAGCAGGAAACCTTCCTCAGGAGAGGCGTATTCCATAGTGGCTTTGTCGGTTTCAATTTCAACCAACGCCTCACCTTCCTCAATAGGCTCGCCTTCTTTTTTAAGCCACTGGGCAATCCCGCCCTCTTCCATGGTGTCACTCAATTTTGGCATCTCGATTAGTCTTGCCATAGTTCTGCAGATCCTTTCTTGTAGACGTCGACTCGGACTATCGATACAGCACTTTATTTATGGCCTTGATGCCTTTTTCAACAGTCGGCAATACTTCGTGTTCTAAATGTTCCGCATAGGGAATAGGCACAAAAGCGGATGAGACAATTTCGACGGGTGCATCTAAATCGTCAAAGCATTCCTGCATAACTCTGGTGGCGATCTGGGCTGCAACGGATGCGAAACCAAACGATTCATCATAGATGACTAAGCGGTGAGTCTTGCGAACGGAGGCAAAAATAAGTTCCTCATCGAGGGGTTGTAAGGTCAGCATATCTAGGACTTCTACTTCGATGCCTTCGGTCGCAAAATGTTCGGCAATGGCGAGCGCGTCATGGATCCGCTTGTTCCAGGCAATCAAAGTCACATGACTTCCCGCACGCTTACATTCTCCTTTACCAAGCGGAATGAGATACTCCCCATCTGGCACCTCTCCTTTAAAGGCATACATCATCTCACTTTCGAGAAAGATGACGGGGTTGTCACTTCTAATGGCAGATTTTAACAAGCCCTTGCAATCCCGAGGCGTCGCTGCTCCGCACACGATAAGTCCGGGAATATTACTCAGCATGGCTTCGACCGACTGGGAATGTTGGGAGCTGAGCATATGCGCCGCGCCATTTGGCCCACGAAAAACGATGGGAACCTTAAATTGTCCACCGGACATGTAATACATTTTTGCCGCATGGTTGATGATTTGATCAAAGGCCTGGATGCCGAAATTCCAGGTCATCATTTCAATGATGGGTCGCAGACCAACCATGGCCGCGCCGACGCCCAGTCCCGCGAAACCGTTTTCAGAAATAGGAGAGTCGATGACTCGTTTTGGGCCGAACCTTTCAAGCATGCCTTTGCTAACTTTGTAGGCTCCATCATACTCAGCAACTTCTTCGCCCATGAGAAATATCGTAGGATCGCGTTCCATTTCTTCGCACATGGCTTGATTTAAAGCTTCTCTAATTGTCAATATTGCCATTCTGTTCTCCGTTGAGCCATCTTTCAATAATTTTGATATCGGCCTGCCGATGCTTCCCTGTCTTAATCTAGGAGTCTAACCTATGGGTTCGGGATACACGTGGCTATAGGCCTCTTGAACTTCTGGTAGGGTAGCTTGGTCAGCAAAATTTTCTGCTGCCTTGGCTCGATCCTTTGCCTCTTGGTCCCAGGATTTGAGATCCTTTTCCGTAGCGATGCCAGCCGCCACAAGTCTAGCACCATGAGTCAGAATGGGGTCTCGTTTCTGATATTCCAGAACTTCTTCTTTCGTGCGATAGGTTCCAGGGTCTGAAACAGAGTGACCTTTGTAGCGATAACAGTGCGCCTCCAACAGGTAAGGTTTTTTGTCCAGCCGCATTTCTGAAATAATGCCACTGAGATGCTCGTGCACCTCCACGACATCCATAGCGTTGACAGCGGAATGTTTCATGTCAAAGGCCAAAGCCCTTTCATAGAGATTTTTAACACTGGTCGTCCTGCTGATGGCGGTGCCCATGCCATAGCGGTTGTTTTCAATGATAAATAAGCAGGGTAGGTTCCAAATGGCGGCTAAGTTGAGGGCCTCATAAAACTGCCCTTGGTTGACCGCGGCGTCACCCAAATAACAAACGATGACCTGATCTCCATCGCGGTATTTAATGGCAAAGCCGACGCCGGCTGCTAAAGGAACTTGACCTCCCACAATACCATGGCCTCCCAGAAAACGATGTTCTGCCGAGAACATGTGCATTGAGCCGCCTTTACCTCGACTGCATCCATCCACCTTACCAAACAGTTCGGCGACCACTTGCTCTGGGGGGATCCCCTTCGCAATGGCTTGGGTATGGGAACGGTATCCAGAAATCATGTAGTCGTCGGGTCTGAGGTTGGTTTGTGTGCCCACGCACAAAGCTTCCTGGCCAATATGCAGATGACAAAAACCGCTGAACTTCTGCTGGGTATAGGCCAGATTAATTCGTTCCTCAATTTTCCGATAAAAGATCATGTCTTGATACATTTTAATCATCAGTTGCGGTGAAACCGTCGAACTTGAGCTTTTGCTTGGATTTTTGAGACCCTTTTTCGTCATTTCTTGTCAGCCTTATGCATCACTTAAGAGTGGTTAGGGAATAGATTTTAGAATGAGACAGGCATTCGTACCGCCAAAACCAAAGGAGTTTGACAGGGCATAGCGCAAACGCTTTTCTTTTGGCTTATGCATAACGTAGTCAAGAGTTGGCATTTCTGGATCAAGATTTTTGAGATTTGCGGTATGGGGACAAATTTGATGATGGAGAGCTAGAGTGGTAAAGACCGCCTCGATGCCGCCCGCCGCTCCCAAGCAATGGCCTGTTGCACCTTTGGTGGAAGAAATCGCGATTTCTCGAGCACGCTCACCAAAGACTCTAGAAATGGCCAGAGATTCATTGAGGTCGTTCAACTTAGTGGATGTGCCATGGGCATTGATATAGTCAATCTCTCCTTTAGGGAGATCAAAAAAATCTAAGGCCTGTTGCATACAGGCTTGCGCGCCGCGGCCTTCTGGGGCTGGGGAGGTAATATGATAGGCATCACCGCTCATCCCGTAGCCTACAAGCTCCGCATAGATTTTTGCACCCCTTTTGGTTGCTCGCTCCCATTCTTCTAGGACGAGCATGCCAGCTCCCTCTCCCATAACAAAGCCGTCACGAGAGACGTCGAATGGCCTTGAAGCCCCTGAAGGGTTGTCATTCTCCGTGTTAAGAGACTTCATATTGGCGAAACCGACCAGGGCGATTGGGCCCAGCGCAGCCTCGGCGCCACCAGCTAACATCATGTCGGCCATCCCGCTGCGAATATGCAAAAATGCCTCGCCTATCGCGTGGGTGCCGCTAGCGCAAGCTGTGGTGGTGCAAATATTTGGTCCCTGCAAATTGAAGCGATTGGAAACAATTCCTGCCGCCATATTGGGGATCGTATAGGGGATAAAAAATGGGGATACTCTTCTGTAACCCTTTTCTTTCATCACCAAAGTCGCATTTTCAATGTCCTGAATGGCACCTATGCCGACGCCGATGGAACAGCCAAAACGCTCAGGCGGACAGGCATGCTCGCCCGCATGCCGGTAAGCTTCGGCAGCCGCCACTGCAGCAACCTTGACAAACCGTGAGCTGCGGGCTTGCTCCTTCGGGTCTAGCGCGTCACCAACCTGGAGATTTTTAATCTCCGCAGCAATTTGCACAGGGAGCTCAGAGGCATCGAACAAAGAGATTTTGCCAATCCCTATTCCACCCTCAAGAATGTTTTGCCAAGATTCGTTCGCAGTGTTTCCTGAGGCGCAAACCATCCCAAATCCAGTGATTGCGACCCTTCTCGGAGCCATGGCTGATGGTCTAAGTCTTGACCCAGTTGCCGCCGCAGACGAATGGCCCATATCGGGATTGATCATAGATGCTCTCTCTTTCTGCATGCCACTTTGTGCTAAAGTCGGGAAAGAGCATAGCTGATTTTTATGGAAGTGTAACTGCCAGAAAATGGCACACAATAAGAGAGTTAGGATCTAAATTCCGAGATTTGGTCCTGGGCCCTCCAGGTCCCATTCCCAAGCAAACTTAGGAGGCTCTGAAATTCGGTAGATTTTCGCGAGCGAAAATCCTTTCGCTGGGGGGTAATCTGCCCTTTTGATAAGCCATGAAAGAACTAAGGCCTAAGAGCATCGCGTTAGGGATCCATGCCGCAAAAATGGCTGGCAAGATTCCTTGCTCACCGAGCCATTTAAATCCCATAATCACGACGTAGTTGCTTAGAACTACCACAATCACCCACATAAATGCATGATTCTTCGCCTGACGAAGATCTTGAATACCCAGAACCATGCCAAAAATTCCAAAAATGAGCGCAATAAATGGCACACCAATTCTTTGATGGAACAAATAGGATGCTTTATAAAAGTTCTTCGAGTGTGGGTCTTCAGAGGCTATGCGGTCCACATAATTCGAAAGCTCTTTGGCATCGTAACTGCGAAAATCGTCCTTTTTTTGTTTTTCGCCTAGAATTCTTTTAGGGAAAACCTTCAAAAGGTTAATGTCTGCTTCGTTGAATTCGAAAACCCGCGTCTGTTTTCCAGCTGGGTCATAGGCATAAGATCGCCCGTTGCGGAGATTTAGTTTTAGGTCACCATTTTCAACACTGCCGCTGATGAGCCCTGTTGGTGCGAAAATAGTGAAGTAATTTTCACCGTTGTTCGCTTTTCTCGGAGCGATGAGGACTTTATTTAACTTGGTGTGATCAGGAGATATCTCTTCTGCATAGAGTACAAAACCCAAAAAATCATCAAAAAAGACGCCAGGTTTGAGCTGAACTTTAATAAAATTATCAAGTTGTGTTTGCATATTACGGTAAAGGAATTGGAGGAACTCGCGCCTGCCCCAAGACTCCAAATGAGTTGCACTTAAGGCTGTGCAAATATAGAGGCCAGCTGCAACGAGGAACATAGGGAGTGCGGCACGACTTAAAGAAAACCCCGCCGCTTGCATGGCGGTGAACTCCCCATCCTGATTGAGTCGGGAATAATGC
Source organism: Oligoflexales bacterium (assembly GCA_044357055.1). GTDB lineage: Bacteria > Bdellovibrionota_B > Oligoflexia > Oligoflexales > JBIKVD01 > JBIKVD01. Next base: position 17,076 of record JBIKVD010000046.1, read on the forward strand.
ATAAACACGGCAAAGAGAAAAGAGATGGGAATGGTGAAGGTCAAAAAAGGCAGAACCGTGTACAAAATGGGTAGGAAGAGATTTTCTAAGGAAAAACCAAAGGCCACTATTATTTCAGACAATTGAACGACGCGGGTCACAATGAGCACTGCATTGATAATAAACAACATAGTGACAAACTGTTTGAGTATCTCCATGGTAAAAAAGCGAAAGATGATAATGGGCAGTTCCCCCTAATTT
>JBIKVD010000292.1:0-5553 GCA_044357055.1 Oligoflexales bacterium
CCCTACCGGGTGTTTCTCAGTGTGACCGGCGAAGCCTCCAATCCGGCCGTTGATTTGAGTATCGAGCCTTCTAGCAGGCCCGATGGTGGCGTCATTACCAAAATGGACATCTTGACCTTGATCTCTCGCGGACGTCTGCCGGAAACAAGCAGCGTTACGCAGGACACCTCCACCAGCGACGCTGTTTCAAGCGAAGTCTTCAATATCTTCGTCAGCCAATTCGAAGAACCAGTAGAAAAAATCCTCAGTCTCTCGGGTCAGGACGTCGTTAACCAAGTTTATCTCGAATCCTACACATCTGACGAAGACGGATCACAGGGCCTGCGTTTTAGCCTGCCATTCAATCTGACTCGGGATTGGGATCTCATCCTAAGAAATGATGTCCCTCTCTCAAGTGCAGCTTCAACGAAATGGAGCTTGTCCTCGGAATATTCGGTGACAGACAGCGTTTACCTTCAGGGAAACGTGGATCATGCAACACAAAAGCAGAATGCTGAAAATGTACAGGTGGGTGGTTCGGTTGATCTTAAATTCCGCTTCGGCTTCCAATAGAAGTCGTCATATTTTGAGAATACTATTGCTGTTGATTTCCCTTTCGTGGGTTCAGGCGCCAGCCATAGCCTTTCCTTATGAGTGGGATATTCTCGATTCCACTACATTTGATAGCACTATACCAAATAGGGCCATGTCAGACAGTGAGAAGCAGCTTTTGCAAATTCGCGTTGCAACCATACGAAGCAGCATGGATATTGCCATCCTAATTGCTGAAATAGGCCAACAGTTCCCGAGCTCATCCATCTCAGCTTTCCTTCGGGATGGGAAGGTATGGTTCAACATTCGCCCTGCCATCATAGTCAGTGATATTCCTGTGACTCTGGTGACACGGACCTATCAAAGAGATCTGAGACAAATATCTGATCAGTGGCTTGGTCAAGCCCACACTCCAGATCTTGAAAGCAAAATCCGTACGAACTTTCTCACATTTCTTTACAAGAAGGGTTTTCCCAAAGCCACAGTATCTATTGAACGAGAGCCGATCTCTGCCTTCGAGATGAGACTTCTGCTCAGCATTGATGAGGGTAGACCGTGTAAAATCGAGACTGTTGCCTTTCTCAATAAGGACCCATTTACTGCCGAATTACCGAATTTCGAAGGTAGTTTATGCAACCTTGATCGCATTGACAGCATTAGCACCACTCTCAAAAATCTGTATGACGAGAATGGCTACTTTCAATCCCGCGTGAGCAAACCGACCATTACCTTTTCAAAGAATGACTCGCGCGCCACGGTACAAATCCGCAATGAAAAGGGCTTGAAAATCATATACGAGACTGCCATTAAGGACGAGGATTTTACCCTGAGGAAAATTTTTAGCAATGAAGTCATCAATAAAGATGACGCTAATTCCATAGACCCCAACGCGATGATTTCGGAATTGACAAAGCGCTATCAAAACCAGGGTTTTGCTGATGTGGTTGTGGAACGACCCGACATAGTCAACCAAAACGCCGATACTTATCTCTATCGTTTTCCAGTGACGTTAGGACCTCGCTACATGATTGCCCATGTTAAATTTGAGGGCTTGACCGCATATACTGAATCCCAGGCGCTCGAATTCATGGGGCTCAAAGGTCTTTGGCAAGAATCGTCGGTGTTGATTCCAGAAAATATCAACACCGCTTTGGATAAATTAAGAGATCAATATCAAGCGGACGGCTATTGGGACGCGAAGGTTCGCTATCCCAATGTTGGCAAAGATGCAGCCACGGCACAAGCTACTGTGACTTTTCGCGTTTCAGAGGGAAAGCCAAGAAAATTTGGCAAGATGATTTTAGAAGGAAACCTTGGCATCCCAAACGAACAAATTTCTGATTTATTCACACCAGCAAAAGAAGAGGCTTTGTCTCAATCCGATCTCGTCAGTTTCGAAGAAAGGTTGATAAAGCACTACATGGAAAATGGCTACGCTTTTGCCAGTGTTCAACTAGAACCCGTGGCTACGGTCAATCGCAATGATATCACGATCGATTTGCAAGTGAACATAGACGAGTACAAGAGAACGCGTATTGGAAATATCTCCATTATTGGCTTGCGAATCACTGAAAGCAAGATTGTCACAAGGGAATTACTCTTCCAATCTGGAGATTGGTACGATCCGATAAAATTCGCAGCCACCAAGCGCGCCCTGCTCCGTCTTGGTATTTTCAGAAGCGTCGCGATTCTATCCGCTGACCGAAAATCCATTCGCACGCCTGTTGAAAGTCTTGATATCGCTATCGAAGTGGTTGAGGCCGAGCCAGGATCGGGTTCCTTCGGCCCAGGGTATAGCTGGCCAGAGGGAATGCATTATACCGGTGAGATCTCCTACAGCAACCTGTGGGGTCAAGCCAAGAAAACCTCAGCTAGGCTGAGCCTTTCGGAGCAGCGTCATCAAGGTGCAATCTCGAATAAGACCCTGCTTGGGCGTAAATTCACTACCGGTTTCCTTTATCCCTATATCTTTGGACTCCCAGTAGATGCCATGACGACATTGAATCATCGCGCCATCATTGCAGAGCAAAATATCGCGCTATGGCAAATCCAGAATTCCGGAGAGATTGATTTTCAATACCGTTTTCGCGAATGGCTCTATGATGCGTCCATATCCTTTTTCTACGGCCAAAGCGTCAATCAAGAAGAAGGTATTGATGAAGATAAGATCTATCTTATCTCCACCGGAGACTCGCGCATTGGCTACGCGGGAACAAGATTTTCTATCGATAAACGCAACGAAATTACCTGGCCCTCGGAGGGATACAGCCTTGAAACCGAATATAAAATGGCTAGATTCCCCTATGGGGGAAACATCAAATTTGATAAATTCGAAGCTTTTCTCGCCAAATTTATCTCTCTGACCGACAACACAGCTCTTATGTTGGGCCTAAATCTCGGATCCTTTCATAATATTAGCTGGAAGGGGCCCTTCCCCGACATCTTGCCGGTGAGCGAGCGATTCACTGCCGGCGGGATCGGTTCCGTTAGGGGCTTTAGCCCGGGGAAATTAGGGCCCTACATCAGTCACCCAAGTCTTGATAGCGAAGGTAGCGATATCGCGGGTTCTACGGAAGAAAAGGTGACTGGAGGCAGCCAGAAAACGGTGTTGAAATTTGAGTATCGCTATCGACTGCAGGATTCCTGGGCTGTGTCCGCCTTTGTGGACTCTGGGGCTATTTTCTTATCCAGCAAAGAAATGGAGCAGTACAACAAATCCTTTCGTCAAATCCATCAGCAGAGACATCCAGACGATGCAGACGCCTTGCCCCCAGCTAATATCGAGGAGAATCTAAGCTACGAACTGCGTGACGTCCTAAAAAATCCCAGCACCCTTTGGGATAAACAAAGTACAGCGATTGGTCCTTCTTTGAGTCTCTTATTGCCAATAGGTAGCATGAACCTGGCGTGTGGTTTTCCCATTCATATTGCCAAGTCGGACAGGTGCAGAGCCCAAGGCTCCAACTGTATCGAGCGAGCCTCTGAAAATCAGGATTGGTATAACAACTACACTTGTGGATTGAATGTCGGAGCCCGTTTTTAACCTCTACTTTCGTGAATCACTTAAAAAGAAGCAATATATATGGACGCTTAACTGCCAATGCCCGTCGCATACCGCACCAAAAAGGTGTTGAAATTTTCTAAAAGAAATTGTAGACTCCCACCACAACTTTAAGGGGATTTAGCCAATGAAATCATATTTATTCTTTCTCATCCTGCCGGCCCTTCTTAGCACGTGCGCCAGTGTAGAAAACCGTTCGGACTCTCTTGCCAAGCTTAACGATAGCGAGTTTCAGAATCTGAAAGGGCTCATTTCAGTAGCAAAAGCTGAAGCCGATGCTAGCGCAAAGCATTCAGATCCAGGAATCAAGTTCTTCAAAGTCAAGACTTTTAAGACCCTTCATGAGCTGGGGACTTTATGCGAGGCCGTCAGCCAAGAGATATTAGTCGACCAGTTTATAGCTGTTTTAACCAGTCCCTTAAGCCTGGAAGAAAAAGCCACTCATCAGGTGCTCATCGATGCTGCAAAAAGCGAAGTTGAGCAGTTTGCTGCGAAGACGGCGAATCCCGGCGAGCAATATCTTTGCTTGAATGGTGGTATGGACCAGCATGGTAGTTCGGTCGATGAGATTTATACCTTTGTTTTTGCTTTGTCTCAGCCCGCGAACTTTGTGATAAGCCGCACCACGCTAAAATATATTGACTAGGTAGACCCTGGCGCGAAAAGTGCCAGGGTCGTGTCCTGAGGAGCGCAGCGACGAAGGATCCCCCCGCTAAGTGCCATGATATGTTGGAGATCCTTCGCTCCGCTCAGGACACGATGTTGCCGGCAAAAAACCATCCTCGCCAGGGGCTCCCGCGAGAATCGCGGCGGGAGGATTTTTCTCGACGCCCTGTATTCACGCCATCTCCGAATGTCCACGAAAGCCTATTTCTGGATGGAACCTAGGTAGCCTTCTTACAGTCTTAATCTGGACCTCTCAGCATTGAATCGCCAATGAACGCTGTGTAGCGTTCATCCTAGCTGGGAAGCGTTCATCCTAGCTGGGAAGCGTCATCCTGAGTGCAGCGAAGGATCTATCCTTACCAACTTTTCGCCCCCCACTGCGAATCGCCGCGGGGACACGCTCCTAAAGCGTCAAAAACACAAATCCCTGCAAAATGCCACCATATATTCGTATTGTCAAAACCATGGGAAATAGGCATTCTAATCTACCTTCACCATTATAAAACAGGATCAAAAATATGAAATTGTCCTTCAAGGAAGATACGACAAGTCATGCTTCTGAGCGAAACTCAGGAATTTTTTTCGTAACTATGGCCTTACTTCTGGGGTCTCTCGCCTGCGGAGCTTCTAGCAGCAAGGCGCCAGATCAGAAACCTGGCGTTGATGGCGCCGACCTTAAGCCCGAGGACGGCGATCCAGCTCCTGTGATCGCAGCATTAAAGACCGTGCAGATACCGAAATACCAGGTTAGCGCTGGGGGAGCCCATAGCTGTGCCCTGGACGCTGAGGGTATCAAATGCTGGGGAGCGGTTTACGACGATAGGATTGCTGTACCAGACATAGAATCCCCCACTCACTTAAGCGTGGGTTGGCGGCACTCATGCGCGGTCCATCAAAAAGGCGTTGAGTGCTGGGGCTACAAAGCCCCAGGTGAGGAACCGGTGCCTGTGCTTAGGAACCCCACCCAAGTAAGCGCGGGGCATGACTTCAGCTGCGCTTTGCACGATGATGGCATTAAATGCTGGGGAGCTGCCTACCAATTCGGTGAAATCCTCGTGCCTGAGCTCAAAGAGCCGAGGCAAGTGAGTGCGGGAAAATTCCATGCCTGCGCGTTAGATGCAGAAGGCGTGAAATGCTGGGGCTGGCAGGAGCAAGAGAGAACCCAAGTGCCATCCTTGAAAAATCCCCGGCAGGTCAGCGCGGGAGGTAGTGTTTCTTGTGCTCTTGATGATATGGGAGTCCAATGCTGGGGGCTCGATGATTTTGGTCAGAAGCAAGTGCCTAAGCTAAAGAAC
>JBIKVD010000293.1:0-5525 GCA_044357055.1 Oligoflexales bacterium
CTATCTGTATTTATTAACTTTAATCAATTATCATAGATTTCTTCTTAAATTTGCGCTAAAATGACGCATCTCTCATGGGACTTTCATCTTGAACCCATGACAATAGGGAGCTTGTTATCAAATCTCTCTCAAGGCACATGGAGTCTTTAATATGAATGAAGCCCCGATTCAGCTGCGAAAAGCGATACACAGCGATCATCTCCTCCGCGGTAATTCTGTTTGGGCGCGAGATGACTACGGTTCGATTTCACCTTTTTCAGGTAAAGTGCGCCGAAAACCTGCCATCCTGATTCTTTCTGATGACTTGGTAGCGGCCCATGAAATTTCTTTGCACGCGGACAAGCAATCACTCGTTTGCTTTATCTTTTGGTCCCTGGAAAATCTTCTTATGGGTGTCAATCCCCACTGCGATGTCTTGGTCATTGAAGAAAGTATAGAGAAACAGCTCTTAAGTCCTATGTACATGCGCTTACTAAAATTACTCGGCGAGTTACCCTGCGTGGTTCGTCGAAGTGAAAGCGATATTGATGGGACGCCCCGACTCAGTCCCCTCAATCAAGTCTACAAACGTTTGGATCCCGAAGTCCGAGCTCTGGACGTCATCGCCGCTGCGGTCGAAGCCTACCATGATTACCAAGACCGCTTATTATTAGAAAAAACAGCGATCGCGCTATCCTGATGCGCACAGTTTTAATTAGCACAGACATTCTCTAGACCGCACCTTTGCGGCAGAATCTTCCTGCCCTAGATTCCTTACCCTTCCAAAGCTGCCATGGTAAAATTTGTGTGATGCGCGTGGCTTTGCTTTGGAGAAGGGAAGATCATGTTTAAGGGATTGATTTGGGCTGCCGTGATTGTTGTTTTCTTTGCCACAAAGTACGGCTGTGGTGACCCGGAAACGCAGACTTATACCCCAAGAACGGATGCTACTGGTGGTGGTGCTGCTGCTACCGGTGGGGACGCTACTGGGGGAGCTGCTAGTGGCGGAGATGCTACCGGTGGTGCCGCAGATCCCACAGCCACCTGCCTCGCGTCATTCACCAGTAATATCAATCCAAAGATCGCTACTTGCACAGCGGGTGCTTGTCATGTTGGATCGGGTCTCGGCACCACCAAATTGATTTTTACCACGGCCTCCGATGCCAGCAGCAGGACAGCTTTCATTACCGCACTCAAAAATAAGTCCATCACCGACGGAGCGACCTTCACTGCCTTTATTTCCAATGCGTCCACACATAGTGGCGGTGTTCAGACCGCAATCACCACGACAGAAGTCGAAACCTGGCTGACTGTGGAAAAAGCTACTTGTAGCTACTGAGACCCCCCTGGCGGGCGGGTCTCAGTGCTTTGCTAGGATCCACATTTCTTTCTATCAAAGACTGCGAGACAGTTCATATATCAATGTTTAGCCGCCGGCGCCGAACCTACCGCTGGAGCCTTCTTAGCCAAAGCCTTCGCTGGTACCGATGCTTCTACACTAGGAGCGTTCACGGCCTTCTTTATAGCACTCGTTTCGGCGGCTGGCTTTTCAAGCCCGCTCTTTAGCTCGGCTTTTTTATCACTATTCTTACCGGCCGCTCCAGCCTTATTTGCTGCATCTAATAAACCGGCAGCCTCGCGAATCTTGTTCTCAATCTCCTCAAAAATCTTGGGATTTTGCTGCAAGTATTCTTTTACCGACTCACGACCCTGACCGAGTCGCTCGCCCTCATAGGAGAACCAAGAGCCGCTTTTCTTGACGATATCCATCTGCGTGGCTAGATCCAAGGTATCACCCTCGCGAGAAATACCGCTACCAAACATGATGTCAAACTCAGCCTGCTTAAAAGGAGCCGCCACCTTGTTCTTCACCACCTTGACCCGAACCCGATTGCCTTTCACGTCCTCGCCTTCTTTAATGGAGCTAATGCGCCGCACATCAAGGCGAACACTGGCATAGAACTTAAGTGCGTTACCGCCGGTGGTCGTCTCTGGGCTACCAAACATCACACCGATCTTCATCCGGATCTGGTTGATAAACACCACCAAACACTTGGAGTGAGACACCGCACCTGTGAGTTTGCGCAAAGCTTGGGACATTAAGCGAGCCTGCGTGCCCACATGATGATCACCCATCTCGCCCTCAATTTCGGCCTTTGGCGTCAATGCCGCGACCGAATCAATGACGATAATATCAACCGCATTTGTGCGTACCAGAGTATCGACGATTTCTAAGGCCTGCTCCCCCGTATCTGGCTGAGAAATCAACATCTGGTCCAGATTAACCCCGATGCGCTTGGCATAAGCTGTATCCAAAGCATGCTCTGCATCCACAAAGGCAGCAACGCCGCCGCGTTTCTGCGCCTCGGCGACCAAATGCAAACTCAGCGTGGTTTTACCGCTCGATTCTGGACCAAAGATTTCGATAATACGCCCATACGGGACCCCGCCAATACCTAGAGCCAAATCCAAGGATAAGGCTCCTGTGGAGAGGGCTTGAACATTTTGCAGCACGCTGTCATCACCAAAGCGCATGATAGCGCCCTTGCCAAATTGTTTCTCAATCGCGCTGACTGCATCCTCAATCGCCTTAGCTTTATCCTTGTCCAACATTGTGCATCCCCTTTTAAAAATTGAATGTAGAAAATTTACCTAAAAAACGAATAAAGAAAATGAAGCTCAAATTAATAACCCAGGCGCTTGAGAGCCATATGAGTCGCTCCTGGAACCGCCAAGGGTATCAACAAAAAAGAAGCAAACGGCACCATCAACCAACAAGCAAAACCCAGCACCCGAAAAAAATCCTGTCGCAAGAACCCTAAACGCTGCCTTAGTGGAAAACCCCGCCTGGCATAGGGATAGTCATACAAATCCCAAGCTACCAAAAACCCCGCCACCACAAAGCCAAGCAAGTTAAGACCAGGAATAGCCATGACCGCCAGTGAAATAAGGATGATCAAAAAGACCTTCTTAATTTCCTCCTTCAACGACTTCAAGGACTCCCACAAGCTGATCTCATCCACCGCACCTTGTCGTAGTCCCCTTTCATAGGCGACAGACACCATCTCGTATAAGGGGCAGGCCAAGAGCGTTGCTAGCAAAACACTCAAGATTCCGCCAACCACCAAACCAATACCGTAAAACAAACCCAATGCCATGTAGTACAAAACGATCAAGCCGTAAGAGGCGAGCCGCCCATCAGATCCCATCCATCCATCAGCCGCCATTTCAGACCCCATTCCAGACGCCGGACGCTGCCAATGAAACCAGGCCTCAAACCAATCCCCCCCGTGAGTCACAAAAAACCACAGACCAAGCAACATAGCGGCGAGCGACATCATCGAGGGCACCGCGAGACTCGCGAGGCTTTTGGGATGAGCCCGCAACCATCGTAGTCCTCGCAAAAAGTCACCAAGACCTTGCTTAAATTCCCCGTAAGGAGACACTCAACACCTCAAGCCATAATTTTGTATGGTATGTCATGAACATTTGGATTGCAAACACCTTCTATCAAAATCCAGCCTAGGTCTCAACAAAGCTTCCGCGAAAGCCAAACAGACTGGTGTGCTCCCTGCGAGGACACCGAAAGAAAATCCAACCAAGCTAGGCAAATCCTACCCAAGAGCAGCTTGAGAGCCAACGCGTCTTCAGCCGAACAAGAGTCAAGGAAAGAGTCCCTGGTTCAACAACAGAGAAATGGCCGGGGCCGAGATAGCGCAAAAGGGTACGTATGAATGGCCTTCGAGCTCTCAGCGGGATTATCTTCATCCTCGCTAGTATGCAGGCACCCGACTGTCTAGGTCAGGCCCTTTTTGTCGCAGACGCGCCCCATTTCCTAGGATTTAGCGAGCGCGATCAAAACCAACAAAGAGAGATCCAACAAGCCTACGCGCGGCTGCGCCAAGACTTATGGCCTAATCTAAGAAAGGTTCCAGAACTTCTGCGCGAGCGAAACACGCCCGAGCAACGCCGTTCACTCCTCCAAGAATCCAAGTATCGACAACTCTGGGCCGATCGGCTACCGGGGAAAGAAGCTTCCTCTTTTCGCGCGGTCTTTCCAACTCTTTGCCGCTTCGGGCCCCATATAGGCATCTTTGTGGAACAGTTCTGGCTTCATGAACATGGCATCCAGACCAGTGTGCAAAACAAGTGGCTGACCTCGGGGCATGTGGGATTGACAAGCAGCCCAAGCAGCAAGGCCGAAACCATCAACCAAGTGGCGACAGCCATTGCCTCGCTGCTGCGACAACTACCCCCACGCCCGACGCAGCCCCATCGCTATCTGAGCAAACTCCATTATCAAAGCACCTCACCAACCCGTGCCAAATTAGGAGCCGACGAACAGTGCCTGCAGCTCCTACTATCCCAAGCCATTGCCAGCGAGGTTTACACAAATGCCGGTCCGGCCCATCTAGAACTGCAAAAGATTTTTGATCTGAGCGAACCTATGCCGGTGAGCAAAAAACACAATCGGCTCTTAAGTCTGACCTGGCAGGTACCAGACCCAAACTGGAGCTTACCACTGAAGCTGGAAACCAAAACCCGATTAATCGAATCCGTGATCACGGCCAAAGACATCCCTCAGGGTACTCAAACCCTGCAAATGACGCTGGCCCAGGACAACCAAGGGCAGATTCTCCTTAGGGGCGTCGAGCCACTCTTAAAAATTCTCCAGGCACCCTCTCTAGATCGTGAAATCCAACCCACCGTGGTCGCTAAACGTGGCGCGTGGGCTTACCTCAATGTCGGGCGGGCCTGGGGCCTGACGATGAACACCCGCATGATCAGTGAGGATCAGCAAATCCAAGGTCATGTGGTGGCTTTCTATGGACCGCAAAAGGAAGCGGCACCAGGAACTGAGGATTTCTTGCAGGAAGGGGCCATCCTGTATATCCGCAAAGGCCAATCCTTGGTACAGGCGGGAACACGATTCACTTTCGATCCCAAGCAATTCCCAGATAGTGGCCAAGCGGAGGGGACGCCATGAGGCAAAGAGCTCTGATCTCCATTGCCAGGTTCCTGTGCCTGGCAGTCCTCTTACTGGGAGCTGAAGCTCTCGCTTATACCGCGAACAAAGTTTGGGTTAGCCGGCTTATCAATGGCACCTATCGCGTTACCGTCGAGTACACCGTACCAGCTCTCCAAGAGAGACGCACAGCCTACACGGATTTCCACTCCGAGCAGGCGGCCAGCGCGTACTACTGGGACTTGGTACGTGGAGCTGATTTCTATCATGACTCCCCGGAGGCCAGGCGATTCGAAAATCCCCCGGCCAAGCCCAACCCTTGGTGAACAAATGGTAGGGGTGATGACCCAAGTGGAGGACCTAAGTAACTAATTTTTTAAGCCTTAAATCAAGTTGCCTAAAGTTATAGGCAATTTTGTCCGCTGGGCCTCTCTAAGACAATGATTCTGGTTTCCTAATGGGGAAAGTAAAAGCCATGGCCAACTCTGACCATCCTGAACTTAAGAGCCAACTGCGACAGGCTAAAATCTGCCAGTTTGCTCTTTTGCTTTTCCTTGCTAGCTCCTGCAACAAAGACGTT
>JBIKVD010000047.1:0-17108 GCA_044357055.1 Oligoflexales bacterium
GCACTCTCTTTCTGTAGCAGATGATCACGCCTGTGCCATCACGGTCACTGGTAAATCGTATTGCTGGGGCGCCCAGTATTCTGGAGGTTTAGGGAATGGATTGATAACCTCTGAGGCCGGTTCTGGAGTGCAAGTACCTGCTCTCGTGATTGAGCCCTTAGGGTTTTCTGGAGCTTGGTCAAAAATTGCCACAGGCGATTACTTCAATTGCATGATTGACGACGATGGCAAGGGTTATTGTGTGGGGCGCGCTGATTATGGCATGTTAGGCAATACCGCGAACGGCTCCAACGACACTGGTATAGCCCTTGCCATCGATAACCCCATTGGCTTTAGCGGAAAATGGATTCAAATTTCTACAGGGCATGTCAATGCCTGCGGCATTGATGATGGCAATGTAGGCTATTGCTGGGGATATGGCAACGCGGGTGCCCTTGGAGTAGCTGGACTTAGCGCCAATCAATCGGTGCCGATTGAAATAGACACACCGGCGGGATTTACTGCACCTTGGAAAGCCCTCCATGCAGCAGCGCACTATAGTTGCGGGCTGGATAGTGCAGGGAAAGCTTACTGCTGGGGAAGCGAATGGGGAGGCTCATTTGGGAACGGGTCTCCTGATATCGACTCTGATACGGCAGTGGCTGTATCAGGGGGTCTGACCTTTGACCATCTAGGCGTCAATGGCGAATCTCAACATGTCTGTGGTATCACCGTGGATAAGAAAGTCTACTGCTGGGATTATAACAATAATGGGGAATGTGGGATAGATTGGAACATCAGCAGTTCAGCGCATGTCCCTAATTTGATACCCATTCCGGGAAATCCTGTCCAAGTTCGCGATGGTGAATATCATAGCTGTGCCGTCAATGAAGATGGCGAAGGATATTGCTGGGGCTACGGCTCGGACAAACAGTTAGGAAATGATGCCGTGACCAATAGAACCTTCACACCCGTGCGCGTGAAGGAACCCTTGTAGATTGCGAATGACATGCTGGAACTCGGTTTCCCATTTTTTTCCCGATATATTGACAAACTAACGTCCGCGAACTGAAAGAACCATTTATTAAAAACCCTACACGTTTCCCAATGAAAAACTGCGCATGGATATCGATCCATTCTGTAGTTCCTCGTATTCGAATTTCAAGCGTTCATTCTCATCGGCTGCGCCTAAAATATAGTGCAGGGGCAGGTAATGCTCAAGGGTGGGCACACTGAGTTTCCCGGCTTCGGTGTCATGATATTCATTTAAAGCAGCGGTGAAATTACCTTCGATCAATGTTTGCTTAAGCCATTCATCGAAGGATATCGCCCAATCGTAAGGCTCAGCATTTGCTTCCCACCGAAGCAGCCGCAAATTGTGCACCAAATTGCCACTGCCTACAATAAGTACCCCTTGGTCCCTAAACTGAGAGAGCTGCTTTCCCAAGTCCACATGATATTCTGCAGGCTCTGCCAAAGGTAGACTCAATTGCAAGACTGGGATATCGGCTTGAGGATAGAGATGGCGGAGTACAGACCAAGTGCCATGATCCAAGCCCCATTTCTCCAGATCCAGACAAATCCGCGGGACAGCTATGGTCTGGCAAATTTTATCTGCAAGCTCGGGACTGCCCGGCGCGGGATATTGAACAGCAAAAAGCTCCGGGGGGAAACCATAGAAATCATGGATGGTCTTAGGACTTGCCATAGCGGTGATCCAGGAGCCCTGGGTTATCCAATGAGCGGAAATGACAAGTATCGCTTTGGGTCGCGGTAGTTCAGTACCAAGGCGATTGAGGGCTCGAGTATAGGCATTTTCTGCAACCGCATTCATGGGCGAACCATGACCAAGGAAGAGCAGTGGCATACGGGACGTAGCGGGAGTTTCAGAGAGGGTGCTTAACATACTAGGCCTTTTTGCTGGTCGTCTTCAGGGAGGTATGCCAAGGAGCAGGAAGAGTCAAACTGAGCTGGCAAACATTCATTTCATGTAACTAGCTGATCCAATGTTTGTCAATCCTCCGCTTACAGAGAGGTATTCCGATCCTAGACATAAATTTGTGGCGACTCTGCCTTTAACTTGCTTTTTTGAGAGGCATAGATACGGGAATAGCTGGTCTAGGGATCTTGTTTGCAGAGAACTGAGATCCATCGAAAGCCAATTTTATTAGGAGCGGGGGAAAGAGGCTTAGAACAACTCCGTAAAAGCTAGATTTTCCAAAAGCCTTCGCCAATGCAATCGCAAACATACAGGAGAACAAGAGACCTACGAACGGTACCATCATCGCTAGCAACCACCAAAGGGGTTTGTTCATCGCTTTTAGCCAACAGTACCAACCAAAAATGGGAATCAGACCGTAGTACCCTGGCATGCCCATTTTAACGGAGATTTTCCAGATGGCAGCTAAAAGGAGGCAAGAAGCGGCACCAATAAGACCTATAATCAGCAAGGCTTGATCAGGATCCAGGGCCTCGCCCTGTTCGATGACTTGTGTCGAGTGAGGTGAAATACCATCCATTGATTGATCTTGGGATGCCGATTTCTCATTCCCTGTGCGCTTAGCCTGCCTTGCTAAAAGTTTTGTCTTGAGAAATTGCAGGTACTCACGACAAGGCTCGGTTATGAGTTCCTGACTCAAATTCCGTACGCAAGCGACGCCAAACTTTTCGACATTTTTGGGAGACGGGCAAAGCCCCACGATCTCTTTACGACAGCTTTGTGTATTTTCCTCGCCAAGGGCAGCGGGAGCGTAAGAGACGCTTAACAACAAGATGGCACATAACGTGAGATAGCCCATGACTTCCTACCCCTATGATGAAAGCTTTGGCCCCACCGCTTCGACATGAATCCATCAATCATGAGCGTCTTTTGGAAAAATTCTTTATTTTCAGGATGATGCTTTGCATAGTGGGCACTTGCAGACCTTCCCCACTTCTTGCGCGAATGACCCGTTTCTGACCGCCGGAAGCGGACTTCGCTTAGAAAGGTACTCCTGAACCTAGTGGATCCTCGCAGGCTTCCTTTTCCACCTCTCAATGGCATGCTACAATTATGGCTAAAGAGCATCCTTTCAAAGACAAGCGGAATGAGCTAAGAGTGGCCCATTCTTGCACCATTGGTGACCACATGCCCGTACCTCTAGCGAATCGTTTTTTTAGGATGGGCTTCATTGATATGGAGCAAGTGAACTTAGCCAAAAAACTTGCACAATCCCTTCCCGAGAATGGTCCCCTCGACCCCATTTTGACTATCAGCAATCTAACAGAACTTCAGGCACTAGGATTCCTGGCCCAGGTGACGGGTTTAGCTGTCGCACCCGCTAGTGCCCTTGCGGATTTCCCATCCATGTCGTTACAGGGCTGCCCACTGAATGATGGCTTTATTAAATATTTCGAAATCATCCCTATAAGTTGGGTTAACAACCTCTTCGTCATCGTGGTTGCAGACCCGACCCATCTTAGCTTGCTAAGACAAATTGAATTTCTCAGCGGTCTTAAAGTTGCATGCAAGATTGCTACTCTTAGTCACATCCAGAACATCCTTGGTCAAAGGTACCGGGATTACCAACCCAAAAGGCGGGTATGGCAGCGACGTAAACGAGCGCCTCAAGGAAGCGAAGACCGATCCATGCATCATGAGCGGCCTTTCCGTTCTGCAAATAATGGCGATTTCGGCCACCAGACTCCTCGCAACGGGGATAGTCAGGACCAAGATTTTGACAACTGGGGCCCTAGTCCAACCAGGGCACCTGAATCGGTGAGTGTTGACAGCACAAATAGGACGCAGGAAGAGGTTTTCGGCTTCGAAACGGAGGATACGAGTGAAACTGATTCCGCTCAAAACACTGCCTCCCAACCGCGAAAGACACCAACCTATATGGAGGAGATCACCTCGGAAGAGGACCTCGTATTCGACGATGAGCCCGCTGAAAGCACAGTATCAGCTTCCAAAGAGTCGTTTGAGTCAACACCGGAGGTAACATCGTCAAGCCTTTCTGCAGAAAACCTAGAATCTATGGAGGACCTTGGAGCTGCCCTCGATGGTGTCGAATCGGAGGGTGGAGATCTAGATGACCTCATGAGCGAGGATCACGACTCCCCGAATAGAGAGGAGTCTTATACAGATTCTCATGACATGGCACTTACTAGCGATTCTCATGACATGGCACTTACTAGCGATTCTTACGACCCCGACCCAACAGACTTTGATTCAGGTTCTGCGTTAGAAGATGCGGAAGCAAGTTCTTTTGATGACAATCAAGAGTTGGGGCCACAACATTCCTCCGAAGCTGATTTTTCTGTGAAGAAAGATCTCTCCCTGGCTCAGATGATCAGCAGAATCCAGCTCATCCGCACGAGATTGCCGGAATTCCTGGCTGAAAGTGACATTCAAGGGCTGCTAGATCATCTGAGCAAGAATATCAACAACCTTCGTCCAGTCGTGTTGATCTTAAAGAAAAACAGGACCTGCGTGGTATTTACCTCCGAAAGCTCGGCAAACCTTCATGCCGTGCCCAGCCCAAACGAACTGATCAGCTGGTATGAAGAATCCAGTCCAGGAGTGACTGATTTTTATTGTGACTCTGAACCCTATGGCAGTGGATTGATCTATGAGCCGTCGATGACTCAGGACATAAAAATTGCTTGGATACTCTGCGAAATGTCTCTCGGGACGGCGCAATTACTCGACAGCTCTTTTGCGCGCCTTTCTGCCCGGATTGGTGATTTCACTACCACGATAAAAAATCACAAGGCGTGAAGGGCTGACGGGGGTGCCAGTCCTTTGCAAAACACAGAAAAATCAGCGAAATTCTGCATTTGGGTCACACTCGCGCGTCCGCTAGCCCTTCTTGCCATTCCTTCCTGCATAATGACCAATTTAGTATTCATTTTAGAACAAAGACTGGTAACGGAATTCAAAGTATTTTTCATACTTTCAGTGCCCGAGGGTCCCGAGGCAGAAAGCCACAACGCCCTTGGTGAGAACCTAGGGATCGCTCCTAGAATCACTTCCAGTGGGACATCGGACCCCAACTGGTGAGTCTGAAAGCCATTGGACATCGCTATAGCTTCTGCGACATAAACAGCAGCACAATCCATGTAGTAGCCAACATCAGCAAACATAATGAGACCTGCAGAAGAAACACCCAATTGCGGCGTCCATAGTTGTGACACTAAGTGACTTAGCTCTCGGGTCAGATCGAGGGCCCTGTGTAAAACAGCACATTTCTCGCTCGGGTGTTCACAATCGGTCCGTATAAAACGATATCCCTGCAAGAGAAAAGCATCAGCGACCCGTTCTACTGGGACCTTCATGATATGAAGCTGAGTCAGGAGATGATGCATGACCCTGACATCACCTAACGCTAAGGCTTTTCGATATTTCGATACCAGTTCCTCAAGACTCGCCGACATTGTCAAATAGGCGGGATCTAAACCAATCGCTTGAGGATCCTTCAGCTCCACCTCCGCATCATGCATAAAACGAAAAGCATCGACTAACGAGACGCGTCGGTGTCCCCCGGGTGTTTTTGTTGCCTGAATCACACCTCGATCGATCCATCTCTTAACGGACGACTCGCTAACTTGAAGAGCATCCGCAAGTTGCTTCGAAGTGAGTAAGCGATTAAAGTCCACACACATCGCAAGTTCATTCTGTTGTTTATTCCAACGCCCCGAAAGTACCTGGAAAATTTTAAGTGAATGATTAGCACGTTTTTTGTAATAAAATCAAGAAAATTGTTAAGATATATCTTTAATAGCAACTATGACTTGAACGTTTTGAATGCTTATGGTGAGATTCCTCTCAAAGCGGGTTTTAGACCAAAAGGCCGAAAATGCAATCACTTCCTACAAAACGCATCCTTCTTACCGGCGGCACAGGGTTCCTTGGCCAGGCCTTGGGACAAGAGCTGGTCCTTAGAGGCTATACCGTCACTGTGATCAGCCGCACAAAGAAGGAAGCGCTGGCAAATTTGTCATTTCCCGCCGATGTGGTCACGTGGGAAGACGAAGAGGCCATCTCTGAGGCCTTGTCCGGGGCTGAAGCCGTCATTCACTTGGCTGGTGACAACATCGGCAGGCTTCGCTGGACCAGACGAAGCAAAGCCAGTATTTTGGCGAGCAGAGTTAAAACGACAGCAAGACTAACCGATTGGATCAATCGGTTAGAGAACCCCCCCAAGGCATTTCTCGTCGCCTCTGCTATCGGAATCTATGGGCATAGAGGCCAAGAAGAACTTACCGAAGATAGCGCAGCGGGCCAAGGTTTCCTTGCAGAAACGGCCATTGACTGGGAGGCCGCCTCTGAGAAGCTCCCGAGCGAAACCAGAAGAGTGATCATGCGCTTCGGCGTCATTTTAGGACTTGCCGGGGGAATGTTGCGAAAGATTCAACCCATCTACGCGAGCAATCTCGGATCTAGACTCGGCGATGGTAAGCAAATCTTAAGCTGGATCCATCTGGATGATGCCGTCGCGGCGATTGGATTCTTGTTAGAAAACCCTAGCCTCTCCGGGCCATTTCATATTTGCGCCCCCAATCCCACACCGCACTTTAAGTTGCACGATTGGCTCAATAAGCGATTTGCAAGCTTGAACCCGCCACCGGTACCGGCCTGGGTCTTAAAAGTATTGATGGGCGAAGCATCTTCTATCCTTTTCGATTCAATCAGAGCCTTGCCCAAACGTCTTTTAGCGGCAGGCTTTCATTTTCGTTACCCCCATTTGGAGCAAGCACTTTCGCAGCTGTATCGGGACTGCTCGGCTAAAATGCCGCTTTTATTGACCCAGCAACAATGGATCAGCGCCGATCAAACCAAGGTTTGGAGTTTTTTCTCCCGCCCTGAAAACCTGGAATCCATCACTCCACCTAATTTGGGTTTCAAAATTCTGAGTCAGTCAGAGGGAGAGTTACAGCAAGGCAGTAAGATACGCTATCGCATAAAACTCCGGGGCATTCCCTTAAAATGGGAAACGGTTCTTACGGTTTGGAGACCAAGAACCGCCTTTACAGATGTTCAGATGTCGGGTCCTTATAAAACCTGGATTCACGCCCATGAATTTGTCGCCTTGGGCAAGGGATTTCTCTTGAAGGACCTTGTTCAATACGAACTTCCTATGCCCTTCTTTTCTCACCCCCTATTTGGTTGGCTGATCACCATGGAGATCAACCGCATCTTTCGCTACCGGCATAAAGCGATTGCCAGGCTCGTGGGAAGGTCCAGGTGAGCAAGGCAATCGTATGGCAGTATCGCGACTTTCGCGTTCACGATAATCCCGCACTTTCCATGGCATGCAAGAATCATCCCCAAGTATACCCGGTCTTTCTTTGGGATCCGGATGCGGAATCTCCCTGGCCTCCAGGGGAAGCTAGCCGCGCATGGTTGGCGGAATCTATCAGTGCCTATCGCTTAAATTTACATGCTTTGAATATGGATCTGACCTTGGCCCAAGGTCCCATCAACTCTTCGCTGATGGATTTGTGCCTGAAAAACAATATCCAAAATCTCTACTATCATGAACGTTGGGAACCTCACCTGCGACTTTTGCAGGAAAAAGTCATTCGTTCCTTGCGGCAAGCCGGCATTCAATGTCACGGATACCTCGCGCATCTCTTGCACGATCCGACGAAACCACCTGTCACAAAATCCGGAGATACCTTCAAAGTCTTCACTCCATTCTCCAAAACTTTGCTCAGCAACCTCCATCCCCGTAAACCTCTGTCCGCACCCTCACCACGCCTTGGAGACGGCCCCAGGACCTTGGCGAACCCCGTGGCCGACCTCGGTCTGAGCCCGACCAAACCATGGGTAGCAAGAATGCTTTCCCACTGGCAAGTCGGCGAAAGTCACGCGCGCAGAAAGCTCGCAAATTTTGTCAAACAATCCCTGCATGGCTACGGGGAAACTCGTGATTTTCCGGCTGCGGCCGGGACCTCAAGGCTGAGTCCCCATCTTCACTTCGGCGAAATCAGTCCCTATCAGGTTTGGGAAGCTTGCCTACAGCAGAATGCTAGCGCCATCTACCAAAAAGGCAAGGGGGCTCAAACTTACATCGGAGAAATTCTCTGGCGAGAGTTTAATCACTATATTTTGCAGCACTACCCCAGGGGCATAAGTTCAGCCTATCGCGAAGAATACGCTCATTTTCCCTGGAATATGGATGCCGACGTTTCTTATGAAAAATGGACCGAAGGAAGAACTGGTTTCCCGATCATCGACGCCGGCATGCGAGAGCTATGGGAAACAGGCTGGATGCACAACCGCGTAAGGATGATCGTCGCCTCCTTTCTCGTCAAACACCTGGGAAAATCTTGGCTGATGGGTGCAAAATGGTTTTGGGACACCCTGGTCGATGCGGATCTTGCCAATAACATCGGAGGGTGGCAATGGAGTGCGGGATGCGGCATGGACGGGGCTCCCTATTTCCGGATTTTCAATCCGACACTCCAGGGAAAGAGGTTTGATCCTCATGGGCAATATATTAAAACTTGGGTGCCCGAGTTAAGCCATGTCCCTGCACCTATGATCCATGAACCCTGGGACTACTTGCAAAAACAGCAACGACCCGCAAGTGACCAGTACCACCCCTACCCCATGCATCCGATGTTAGACCATGGCAAACGTCGGGGTGAAATTCTCGCGAGCTACAAGTTGTTCCGCGAGGGGTTGCGGGAAGGGTTGCGGTGATGGCCTTCTTTGGGGAGGGCAACAAGGAGAGATCAACGGTAAGCAATGGGAAGAATCAGGACAGCTCGTATTTCCACACGAACAAATGTGGCGAAGGCCAGCAACCGCATCATGGTTTCCAGAGTTTTCTGAATCACCACTCAGGTATAAATGCGAGAGATGTGCCAAGATCTCAAAAAGCTTATCAATTTATTCACCTAATAGATTCAGTAGATTGCGGTGGCGTTTCTTGGATCAATCCCATATAAACCCCTATGTGTGTGTCAACAGCCACTGAATCGGCTAGTTTATTGACACCCATCCTAATCGGGCCTTTCGTAGGGATATCTATTCATGACGAGTAATGATTCTTCAGCACTTTCCCAGCCACTCGACCGCAGGCCTGCACCGAAAGGACAGCAAGAGCTCGAGATTCTTGAATATTCACAAAATCTCATGCAGGCCATTGCCCAGTCTCCGTCGCCTTATCACTGCGTTTCCTCTATGGCGCAAAAGCTATCAGATCATGGGTTTACTGAGTTAGGTGAAACCAACTCTTGGAGTCTTACACCTGGAGTAGGGTATTTTTTGCGCAAGCACGGAACCTTGATCGCTTTTCGCTTGCCCAAGCAGCCCAAGAGCGGAAAACCCATGAGTTTTCGACTCGTTGGGGCACATACCGATAGCCCCTGCCTTAAGCTCAAGCCCAACCCAGACGTATTGTTTGGGGGCTACCTTTCGTCAGGGGTGGAAGTCTATGGAGGAGTCCTACTCAGTACATGGTTTGATCGAGATTTAGGTCTAGCTGGCCAAGTCAGCTTCCTTGCTAAAAGTGGGCAACTAACCACAGAGCTATTGTCAATAGCTGATCCTATCGCCAGTGTCCCCAGCCTCGCCATCCATCTCAATCGCACAGTCAATGAGAATCGAAGCATCAATCCGCAGCTAGAAATGCTTCCTCTATTATCACAGGGCAAGGTTTCCAGTCTGAATGAGATTTTACAACAATACCTACCAGAGGGAGCAAAGCTTCTATCTGGAGATTTGTTTTTTTATGATTTGCAGCAACCAAGCTTACTGGGTTTCCAAAGGGAGTTTATCGCTTCCGCTCGCTTGGATAACCAATTGAGTTGTTTTGTTGGCTTGCAGGCTCTCATGGAAGCGCCGACACCGAACGACGCCTGCCTGATGCTAATTTGCAATGATCATGAAGAAGTAGGAAGTGGGTCCAACACAGGCGCGGCGGGTCCATTTTTGACTTCCATCATGCGAAGAATCATCGGCTCAGAACAGGATCTCTTTTATCAGTCCATGGCACAAAGCACGCTAGTCTCAGTTGATAACGCCCATGCTTTACACCCTAACTATAAGGATAAACATGACGGGAATCACGCACCGATCCTGAATAAAGGCGTCGTCCTTAAAATCAACGCAAATCAACGCTACGCTTCTAGCAATCGCGGTATAGCGCAATTGAAAATGCTGGCGCAAGCGGAAGGGATTGTTCTCCAGCCCTTCGTGATGAGAGCCGACATGGCTTGCGGATCGACCATAGGACCCATTACAGCGGCTTTAACCGGGGTAGAAACCGTGGACCTTGGGGTCCCAACTTTTGCGATGCATTCCATAAGAGAGTTCGCTGGTACGAAAGACGTGTTTGAGCTCCATCGTTTGCTCCGTGCATACTATGCTGACATAGAAATCTAATGTCGCATCAGCGTGATTTTTTGCAATGAAACACTGGCCTTATTTTTTTAACGAACGTTTAGGAGAAAAAAACATGAATTCCATCATCAAATTGTGGACGCTAGCAAGCCTGGGACTTATGGTCCTGATTTCCTGCGGCGCCGTTTCTCAACCCGAGTCAAAGCCCAACCAAGAGAAAAATCTCGCTAAACTCACTACCAAGAGAGTTTATGATCAGATTTCCATGGCCATGCCGGTAAGTATGTTGGCCCACTCTGGCACCTGGTATTTGGTAGAACAAGCGGGACTCGTGTCAACTTTTCCCGTGGACAAGAATCAAGGGACCTCTAAGAAGACCTTTTTAGATCTTAGAGACCAAGTTGTCAGTGGAGGCGAGCGGGGGCTGTTGGGGTTTGCTCTCCATCCCCTTTTTCCAAGCAAAAATGAGGTTTTCGTTAACTATACGGCTAATATCAATGGAAAA
This sequence comes from Oligoflexales bacterium, assembly GCA_044357055.1. Taxonomy (GTDB): domain Bacteria; phylum Bdellovibrionota_B; class Oligoflexia; order Oligoflexales; family JBIKVD01; genus JBIKVD01. Next base: position 10,818 of record JBIKVD010000047.1, read on the forward strand.
CTTCATACCATCGTTAGCCGTTTTCTATTTACAGCCAGCCCCGCAAGTGTCAAGGAAGAGCGCTTGCTAACGATTGAGCAGCCTTATGCCAATCACAATGGCGGACATATTGCCTTTGGTCCTGATGGCTTTTTGTATATTGCCATGGGTGATGGTGGCAGTGGCGGAGATCCCCACGGACACGGTCAAAACACAAAAACACTGCTTGGATCCATTCTGCGCATAGATGTAAACACAAAAGCCCCTAATCTCCCTTACGGAATCCCTTCAGACAATCCTTTTGTTAATGGTGGGGGTCGCGCTGAGATTTATGCCTACGGTCTGCGCAATCCTTGGAAATTTAGCTTTGACACGAAAAATGGTGACCTCTGGGCCGCAGACGTAGGCCAGAACAAATGGGAAGAAGTGAATCTCATCGTCAAAGGTGGCAACTATGGTTGGAATGTGCGTGAAGCCGACCACTGTTTTTTAACCACCCCTTGCAATGCGCAAGGTTTGATTGATCCAGTTTTTTCCTACTCCCATAGCGAAGGGAATTCTATTACGGGCGGATTCGTCTATCACGGGCAAGCTATTCCCGCCTTGCAGGGACACTATGTGTTCGGAGATTTTATCACGGGCAGACTTTGGGGACTTAAAAAGAATGGAAGTACTTTTGCAGGTATTTCCTTGCCAAAAACCAACCACCTCATCTCCGCTTTTGCCCAAGATGAGCAAGGAGAGGTTTATATTCTGGATTACGGCGTCGGTCAGCTTCATCAACTTGTTTCCCCTTAACTGGGCGGACATCAAGGCGTCAGACCTGAATCTTACCCAATACCGCTTTGACAGCTTCTACCAGTGGAGCAAAGTTGAGGGCTAAGAGCGGGTCATCTATCACACCAGGTCTACCGTCGTGTGCCCCGCTTAAAAGCCCCGGATGAATGGGTAGAGAGAGTCGCTCAACATCCATCTTTTTCTCGGTGCGGGTTTCCTTTTGGTCTTGCCCTCCAAATAGGAAATCACGGTGATGACAGTGGCTACAATCGTGATAAGCCATATTCTCCACAAGACCTAACAGGGGAATCCCAGTTTTTTGGAATAACCCAATGGCTTTGGCGGTGTCTGTCCAAGCTACGATGGAAGGCGTACTCACCACAAAAGCGCCGTCCACAGCGACTTCGTCAAACAAGGTCAGATGCACATCGCTCGTACCTGGGGGAAGGTCAATGATTAAGGCATCAAGCCTTCCCCAGACCACCTGAAAAAGAAATTGACGTAGGGCAGTGGCAGCCATTGGTCCGCGCCACAGAATGGGAGCTGTTGGATCGCCAAGGGACCCCATGGATATCACCTTCAAGCCGAAACGCTCGTGAGGAATGAGCCGTTGGTTTGCGTCAACCTGGGGGCGATCTCCCACACCAAACATGAGGGCAAGGGAGGGTCCATGGATATCGGCATCGAGTATTCCGACCTTGAGACCGTCCTGGGCTACGGCACAAGCAAGATTTGCTGCGATCGTGGATTTGCCCACACCGCCCTTGCCACTACCCACAACGAATATGGCCCGAATGCCAGGTATTTGCTTGCGTTTGCGAGGAAGTGGCGTTTCGCTCGAGGGAGGATTCATAGGATTCGCCTGCCCCAGCTCCTGTTTGTCTTCCCGATCCGCCACAAATAGGACCTGAACTTGCCTTGCTTGCTCGGCCAGGCCTCTCACCAAAGCCTCCTCCATTTTCATTTTGACAAAAATGTCGGCTCTTCCAGTAAGCACCACTCGAACGGCTCCTTCTTGGAGCGGTAGGATCTCACCCACGCTGAAGCAAGTGGCTTCTGGGTGACAATCTAGAACATTTTGACATAGGGCGCGCAGCCCTTGCAGGTCAAACTCAGCCACGGCTGCAACCCTCCTAAGATTATTCCATAGATTTCTTGCGTCAAATTCCATAGCCTGCTGGAACTTGGCGAAAGCGGATTTAGCCGCATTTAGGGAATCTCTGCTCTATGACAGTTGGTATCAAAATCATAGCTAAGAACAGAAAAGCTAGTCATGACTATCACATCTTAGAAACCTTTGAAGCCGGGATGGTACTGACAGGCACGGAGGTCAAGTCTCTGCGCTTAGGGAAGGTGAATATCAATGACGGCTGGATTGATATTCTCAATGGTGAGGCCATGCTTCATGAGGCCCACATCAGTCCTTATTCCCATGGAAATATCTTTAATCATGAAGAAAAGCGCCTGCGAAAGTTGCTTTTGAAAGCCAGTCAATTGCGCCATATCGAACACACAGTAAACACCAAGACGCTCACGATCATACCCCTAAAAATCTACTTTAAAGGGCAGTTTATTAAATTGGAAATCGCCCTCGCCAAAGGCAAAAAGCTTTTTGATAAACGCGATAGTGAAAAGAAAAAAGACGCTGATCGTGAGATGGCAAGGGCCTTGAATTCTAGGAAATAGAGTCGCTAGTCCGGAACTTGAACTTTCAATTTAATTTTGAATATTTTGGGGAAATGCTTCCCGGTCACGTAAATAGAGTCTGTGGCCGCATGATAGGCAATGCCATTTAGGACGTTTTCTCCGCCCAGCGACTGATCCAGCGGTTGCTCAAGACCACTTAGATCGAGCCAGCCGACAACCCATCCCGTCTCAGGATCGATTTGAGCTATCCAGGTCGAATGCCATATATTTGCCCAAATCAGTCCGTCAATCCACTCAAGTTCATTTAAATTGGGGACCGGTCCATTGAACCAATGGACTTGAATCGAACGTACTTCCTGAAATCCGTTTGGATCATAGTAGCGAATGCTATCCGTGCCATCACTGGCAATCAAATGGACACCATCTGTGGTCAGCCCCCACCCCTCCTGGGGAAAGCTAAACTCACCTAACGGCTTTAGGGTTTTCGCATCATAGACAAAGCCTAGATGATCCAACCATGTCAGCTGATAGATCCTATTGTTTAAGACGGTGGCGCCTTCTGCAAACCATTTTCCGGGAAGATCTACCTTTTTTGAATACTGGCCAGAGCCTAAGTCGACCTCTCCAAGAAAGGATTTAAACTCCAGACCGCTGCTGACGATCAAACGATCATTAGCAAAAAAGAGACCCTGAGTGAAGGATTCCGCCGGGAATGCATATTCTTGAATCACATCGTAGGTATAAAAAGTAGACGCCACCTGCGGTTTCGGCGGGAGAGTCTCGCTTCCCGTTGCCTGAGACACCTCAGAAGCCACAAGAACGCGACACCCCAAACAGGTCAGCGAAAAAACAGAAAGGCCGATTATCATTCGCCTACGCATCTACATCTCCCACAAAAAACTGAAGGGACCATTCCCCGACGCCTGAGCGTCGGGGCCACTTCATTGGCAAAAACCTACACGGATATCGCCTTCACGCGTCAGCAATACGATTTCTTGCGCCGTCGTTTGGCCACTCATGCTCTGAGTGATAAGGAATCTTGGTCGTTCATTGACTGGCGTACAAGCGTTGAATTCAAGACCATCAAACTTCACCTGTCCACCATCAGAGGCGAAAGAGGTTCGAACAGACTCTGATCCAGCAGCACATCCACCATTTTCCCAGCGGCAAATTTTGACGAAGGCTTGATTTTCAGGCGTCCAAGGTGCTACGCAGGCCAAAATATTGGCTTTAAGAGTAGGACAGGAAGCTGCATTATCGATAGCAAAAGACATCGCCGCATCGCCATTATTCTCGTAGTACTCCACCACAATCGTGTGAATTCCTTGCGATAAGAATACCTTTCGCTTGTTTTCAGCGAGGGACTGAATGCGCCAAGCATCGATCTGCAATGCACCATCCACATAAACCCGAACGCCATCATCAGACTTGGTCTTTAACACATATTCACCGGCCTGATAAAACTGAGTCCTCGTCCAGCGAACCGAGAAAAAGTCGTTCTGACCGCCTAAAATCGCTGGACCTCCTTGACCCCACTGAAACTGAATCGCTGAGTCTACGGTAGAAATCGATCTCCCAGACAAGTCAGGATTAGCAAAATACTGAGCCTGCCAACCATTCCCTGCTGGCGGTGGCACCACAACCACCGGCGGTGGCACGACAACCACGGGCGGGACAATCACGCCACCTCCGCGTCGAGACATTTGGACGGAAACGGCAGCTCCGCCAGTATTCTCATAATATTCCACGACAACGGTGTGAAATCCATCAACCAGGGAAATTTGAGAGTTGTAGGCCTTCAAGCCATGATCGGTCCAGTCCTGGATGAGCAAGTGTCCATCCACAAAAACCCTAATACCATCATCACTTGAGGCAAAAACATCATAGAGGCCGCCAGCCAGAAAACCACTGCGGGTAAAGCGTGCCGAAAACTGATCCACGGGAACTGCAGGTGCCGGACTTCCCGCGCCCCAATTAAAATTGAGATCGTCTACAAAGGATCCCCAAACTGGGTTGCCCATCAAGTCCTTATTCGCAAAATACTGAACCTGCCATCCCGTGACAGCCGCCACGGATACATCTGCCGAAGCCCCGCCAGAAACTTCTCGTTTAATAGAACTTTCCTCTCCAGCGCCGCAAGCTACGAGAGCAGCCAACGGTAAATACGAAAGCCATTTCATACATTTCATGGTTCATCCCCTTTTAAAAATTGATTGGCAAAGCACAAAAGTGAGCGAATTATAACTATTTTTGCGGTTTATTACAAGCGAAACGCCAAAATGACAAGGGATGCCCGCTTTAACAGGCAAGTCACTGTAATTAGGAAATAATAAGGCAAGGCGAGAGTAGGTCTTGACAGGATAGAACGAAAGGAGCGGAAGGCAAATTGAGAGCTGAACCTCTCGCTTTTTCAAGCTACCCCTATAACAGCCCCGACTAGCGGAACTGTTGATTCACGAAATCCCAGTTTACCAGCTGCCAAAAGGATTCCACATATTTCGGTCTCGCGTTGCGATAGTCAATATAATAGGCATGTTCCCAGACGTCACAAGTCAGAAGCGGTTTCAGACCACTCGTCATTGGGCATCCGGCGTTTGGCTCCCCGACGATATCCAAAGTTCCGTCTGGCTTCTTCACCAGCCAAGCCCAGCCGGAACCAAATAAACCAACGGCGCTCGCCGAAAATTTTTCTTTGAAGGTCGCAAAGCTACCGTAAGTTTTCTTGATAGCATCTGCAATTGGCCCACTAGGTTCCCCACCACCCTTTGGCGACAAACAATGCCAATAGAAAGTATGATTCCAAACCTGCGCCGCATTATTAAAAATCGCGCCAGATGATTTCATGACAATCTGCTCGAGAGAGCTTTGGGCAAACTCCGTGCCGACAATCAATGGATTCAACTTATCAACATAAGTCTGGTGATGCTTGCCATAATGATATTCCAAAGTCTCTTTAGAAATATGTGGCTGCAAAGCATCCATTTTATAAGGTAGTTCGGGAAGTGTGATAGGCACGATGCGCTCCTTTCAAGGACCAAGTGTATAATGCGGTTCACGGCATCATATCAGATTCAGGAATAAGCGCAATCGGGGGGATTAGGCAGAACGCCGCGTTTTTTGTGCGGCTTTCTCGTGAATACTGCCATCAGCAAAAATCTTGTTCAGAGCATTAAAGGCGGCGATTCGGTAACCTTCTGCCAAAGTCGGGTAATTGAAGATCATGGACACCAAGTCTTGTACGACGCCACCTGTCAGCATAAAGGCCATGCCAATATGAACCAGATTGCAGGCCCCTTCGCCAACGATATGAATACCCAATATAGCTTGTGTTTCTCGGCACACCAGCAATTTCAGAAGTCCGTGAGAGTCGCCGCGTAGATTACCCCGGGCAATTTCTTCATAGAGGGCAATGCCTGTGACATAGTCGACTTTCTCCGCGATCAACTGTTCTTCTGATTTGCCGACAGAGGATAATTCCGGAATCGTGTAAACGCCAATGGGGTAAATCGAGGGAAAAGCCTTGGTGGTGACTCCGAACATATGACAAGTTGCATGTCGGCCTTGTTCGGAAGCCGTGGCCGCTAAGGCTGGCGGACCTATGACATCACCCACGGCGTAAATGGAAGGCACAGCTGTCTGGAAGTCCTCATTCACAATGACATGGCCCCGATTGGTCATACCAACCCCAATTTGTTCCAAGCCAAGTTTTTGAGAATTCGGGATACGCCCCGCAGCAAAGAAAAGCACATCGGTCGCAAGCTTAGCACCACTGGTGAATTGGGCTTCCACTTGGGGACCTTGCACGCTTACACCGGAAAGGTCCTCTCCTAAAACAAAATGCACGCCAATGGACTGCATTGCCTTGATCAGCTCGCCCACCATTTGGCG
>JBIKVD010000048.1:0-17100 GCA_044357055.1 Oligoflexales bacterium
CTTCGCTACCGATGAAGACATTGAGCGATTCATCAATGATCTAGGCCAAGATACTGAGGAACAAGGAGATCTGCAATCAATCGATGACTACGAATCTCGTTGCACCGACATTCAAGATCATTCCCCCTACTGCGGGATCTCCATTCGTCGCTCGGAGATCCGCGAAAATTTTGCCTGCATCATTGTCGGTCTGGAACGAGATGGCAAACGGCTGGTCAGTCCGAGTTCGGATACCATTTTTATGCCTCGCGATCGCATTTGGATCGTTGGCAGCCGAAAAAACGTCCAGGCCCTGCTGGAAGCTATGAGTGGAGAGGTGGCGACCATTTCTTAGGCGCTGGATGGGCCGCTTAAGGTTTTCAAGATCCATCTACTGACATAGCCAATTTCCACCCGGAACCGGTGAGCCAGCCCGGATGGGAACCAAAGTCCTTTGATTTTCATCGATCAGGGCCATCGTGAGAAAGCCGAGCTTCTTCAATTGTTCCAGTAGCAGCTCAGGGCTTGAACCTCCCGCATAGAGGGCTTCGGGATTGCATTCAATGAAAAGGGTAGTATTTTTCCCCTCCGCCCTGCTCCGATGCAATACGGCCTCACATCCCTCCAAAACAATTGGCTCTGCCCCCTCAACGTCAATCTTTAGGCAATTCAATGACAAGCTTGGTGAGCAGGCCTCTAAGTTTGTGGTGCGAATTCGCACCGCCTTAGCATCTTTGGCATCTCGCACGCTCACCATACTGGTGAAATCCGATTGAAGGAAATCGGCAAAGAGAGTCGCCTCACCCACCTGGGGACTGATCGCAAGATTGTGAGCCTCAATGATCGTTTCAAACTTGTTTTTCTTGATATTACGTGCCAGGAATTCAAAAGTGCGAGGATGAGGTTCAAAGGCCAAGACCCGCCCCTGGCCAAGCATTTTTTTTGCCGCCAAGAGGCTATATTTACCCAAATGAGCGCCAATATCGACGAAAACGTGGCCTGGTTCTATCCGAGTTAGCAGCAATTCTTCAAAATAAGATTCGTGGTTACCCTTTCGCATCGCTTCGAGTAGGCCATAGTCGGCAAATGGTCCCTCTACAACAAGGTTGTGATATTGGATCACTTTTGTGCGGAAGATTCTCCCCGCGAGGATCTTTAGCGCGCGCTTAAGAAATTTCATCATCTCTTCCTTCGGTAAAAAAACCTGCCTGGTCGTCACCCTATCATCGCGATCTTACGATTTGCCATAGGCTCGGAATCTTTTTCAGATTATCCCAAAGAATCTCGCGGCTCGGGCGCATCAGGACCACCACGGCTGCAATATTCAAACCAGCAATGAGAACAAGGGCGACAGCTAAAGGCCCCTTGCTTAATTCAAGATCTGTTAAAAGTTGATGGCTAAGAAAAACTCCGACCAGAGCGAGCGCGCTTGGGTAAATCAATACCTGCCGGTACCACTGCAGAAGCTGTCCCTTGTTGATGCGCCGATGCATAAGGGCGGCATAGATCGTTACATACATAAGGCTCGGGAACAGCCATGAATAAGCGGCGCCGAGTGCCCCCCAGTGCTGAACCAGCACATAGAGGATTGGCAAATAGATAACGACGAGTGCAGCGTAGATTCTGGTCGTCAATTGCGTCCATTCGTGGCTCAGTTGCATGGCAAGAGGCATGAGAGCAATGACATTCATCGCCGCTCCGACCACGATAACAGAAAGCAAAGAACTCGAGTGTTCTTGGAAGAGAACATCCCTGGTCCAAACGGTCATGATTTCTGTCGAAAAGAATAGAACAAACATCATGAGTGGCATTGTCAACGCAGCCAGAAAAGTGCTGACTCGCAAATAAAAATCTGCTGCCCCTTTGTGATCCTGCTCCTTAACCAGTCGACTCAACTTGGGTAAGACGCTGGCGTAAAAGGGTTGACCAATATATTGCAAACTGTTCGCCAAGGAAAAAGCAAGGCTGTAATACCCCAACGAGGCGAGAGGTAGCATTTTGCTAATAAACCACCTATCGGCCTGAGACAAAAAAACAGACAATATTGTAAGAACAATCAGACCCTTAAAATAGGAGATGTTTTGCCTGATCAATGACCAAACAAATTTTGCTGGCTTGTCCGTTTGCAACTCTTTCCAGGCAAAGAAGCGCACGGCCACAACACCCAAGAAAGCGGTCACAAACTGCCAAATGAGGTACAAGACGATAGAGGGTTCTACATAGCGAATCAGTAAGTAGGAGCCGAAAAACTGCAGAGTGACTTGCATGACTCGGACTTGATTGGACCGATCAGGTCGATACAGTCCGAGTAAAGCAGCATGATAAAGAGTCTGCGGCCATTGAAAGATCAAGAAAAGGCCTATCCATCGCAGACCCACCCAAGTGGTTTCTGCACTTAACTCGACAGGATTCAGCCAATGTCTTGTCAACATCGGCGCAGCAAGGATCAAGGCCATTCCGATAAGTACGGCCATAAGCCAATAAATCGTTTCAAACGAACGAAGCAAGTCGCGAGCCTTAGACAGGGAATTGAGGTCTCTCTTATCGACCACCGCGAGCCTCTGAGTGATACCGGTGCTAAGTCCCATATCCAAAACGATGGCAAGTCCCAAGGCCATAGCGTGAAAGGAAAGAAGCCCATAAGCCTCCGGACCAAGGGCTGAAGCAAAGAAGGGCAGGAAGGCAATGGAAATCAGCGCCGTCCAAGCCTTACCCAGCAAATTGATCCCCAGGCCTAAACCGGTGTGTTCACGAACGAGGTTCACGGCTTTATATCAATCCCCGGCGCGACGCCGGTCCATGCAGTGCGAATACGATCCCAAAAAAGATGAGCTGTGGTCATCAGGGGAAGAAGACCCATTCCTAAGCTCCAGGCAAATTGGCAAAAGGCTAGAGCTGAATGAACATTCCCCAACAAAAGAAATCGTCCAGCTTTCCAGTAAGAAAGCCCAGCAATTGCTGCCCTCAACGCCGCGGCTTGCGCCTCGCCAACCCCAGCAAGGACCTCAGGTTGCATCATCCAACTGTACTCACGCATGTACTTTGCTTGGTCGCGATGTACTTGACTCAATTGCTGGGGGTGAAATCCGATTTCACAACCTAGGTGACTCGCCTGGCCAAATGGCCCGCTCCGCAAGGCTCTGAAATAGAAATCAATGTCGCCACACTTTTCGTAGCGCAGATCAAAGCGTAATCTAGGAAAGAGCCGCTTTTGTAAGTAGACGCCAGCAGGAAAGTTAAACACATTTCGACCTGTGGATAGAAGATAGCGAAAGAGCCGAAAAGGTATCTCCGCGCTTCTATAGACTCCAACTGGCGCTATATTTCCCAACTGCTTTACCTCGTGGCCATCGGCGTCCCTGGCCACTCCGCGAGTATTTAAAACCGCCACCTCTGGAAATTGAGAAAAATACTGGCGTGCATAAGAAACTGCATCGGGGCTAAGCTTATCATCCGCACATAAAAAGACCACTATATCGGCGTTCGTCTTTTCAAGACAAGCATTGAAATTACCAAAGAGACCTAGATTTCTCTCATTTCTAAAGACGCTCAACCGTTCGTCTTGAAACTGATTGACGAGTGACCAAGTCTCGTCCGTCGAGCAGTTATCGACAACAATGATTTCGTTGGCAGAGGCTTGAACCAGTGCGGACTCAATGGCTTTGACAATAAACTGTTGCCCATTAAAAACGGGAATCAAGATGGCTATAGTGGGCTCGCTTACTGCCAAAATCACTGCGAAGACTCCTGCCGCATTAGGTTCAAATAGCGTTGCAGCCCTCGCTGCAGAGTGTACTCAGGTCTCCACCCCAACCCAGATAGTTTGCTGTTGTCTCCGACAATGAAAGGTGGGTCCCAGGGCCGACTTGCCAGCGCTCCCAACTTCACTTTAGATTCCTCGCTGACAAGAGACTCGGCCTTGGACACGAGATCACGCAGCACCAGCGGTTCGGAGGAACAAATATTAAAGGTCCCCACCGCCCCGCTATCCATCAATGTCATCAAGGCAGCGGCAACATCCTCGACAAAGAGATAATCCCTCACCTGAAGACATTCGGAGGCCTGGAACAACTCTGCTCTCTCGAGCGCCTTCAGCAAGGAGGGCACAAAACGTCTGCTATCTTCTCCTGGTCCATAAAGGTGAAAAAGCCGCGCCCAGCAAATATGGGTGCCCGTGCCTTTGCACATCGCTGCAGCCACAGAATGGAGGGCATGTTTGATGATGGCATAAACTGTGAGAGGATCGAGATCACTGTCCTCGCGCAGTTTCTCCGGACTGTAGGCGTATTCGGCACAGGTCCCTAACATGATAACCTGTGAACACTTTTCCTCAATCAGCTCGCTGACCAATCGCGTACTCGATAAGAGAAGCTGTGCATTAAGCACGGCATCGTCAAGGTAGCGACCTGGTTCCGTGTTCCAGGCCAAATGCAGACACTTATCTGGTTTTAGTTCTTTGACGACTCTTCTAATGGAAGCTGCGTCATCCGGGTCCCAGGCCAGCCACTTTATAGCGGAGGACTCGCGGGCTTGCGGTTTTCGCGATACGGCGAAGACCTGAAAGTCCTTTCTTGCGGCAAGCCATTTAAGAACATGCTGACCGACAAAGCCTGAGGCACCCGTAAGCAGTATTTTCATTTCAGCCTTTCACGAATTCGCGCATCGTCGGCCAGGAGAGGTCTTTGGGTGAGAGGCCTGTTTGAGTAAGCGGCCAAGCAATGCCAATTTCCGGATCCAGTGGGTTCACCCCTGCCTGTAGCCCCGCAACAAAAGGCTCGGACATGTGGTAGTAGACATCACTCATCTCAACCAGCGTTTGAAATCCGTGAGCAAGTCCTTTTGGGATGTAGAGGGCAAGACCATTCTGTTCGCTGAGTTCGAAACCCTGCCACTGGCCAAAGGTAGCGGATTCCGGCCGTAGATCCAAAGCAACATCAAAGATACTGCCGCGGATACAGCGGACGATCTTCGCTTCCTGCCCAGGCTTTTTCTGCAGGTGCAAACCACGCAAAGTTCCGCGCTTCAGATTATGCGACAAATTTGCCTGCGGGTAGTGGTATTCCAGCCCTAATTGCTGGAACTCACGTTCACAAAAAGTCCTGGCGAAGAATCCACGATCATCTTCGTGCCTATGAGGTTCGACGAGGTATAGACCCGCTATTTTTTGTTCTAGGAATCTCATGTCGCCTCTTGTCTCAGACGATTTTGAGCTCGGGAATCGGAATCACAAATTTGCCGCCGCCTTGCCGATAGCTTTGCTGCTGCGCTAGGATTTCCTCAGCGAAATTCCAGGACAGCAGCAAGACATAATCTGGTCGATCCTTGACCAGGTGATCCGTACTATAGATTGGCAAATGGGTGCCCGGTGCTAACAGACCCTGCTTTGCTGCGCTGCGATCGACCAAGTATTCAAGTTTGTCACCTATACCGCAGTAATTAAGAAAGGTTGAGCCTTTGGCAGAAGCGCCGTAACCCGCGATACGTTTTCCCTGTTTTTTAAGATCGGTCAAGAGAGCTGTGATTTCGCTCTTCATGGTCTGGACATTGGCAATAAATGCCGCATAAGCACTTACCGATTTTATATTTCGCTGCGCCTCGCGGGCCAAAAGCTTCGTGACGCTGGGACGCACCGCCAGGCCGGGCTCAGTCGAGCGTTTCGCGAAGATCCTGAGCGATCCCCCATGTATCTTAAGCGGTTCTACATCATAGATCGTCAAGCCATTGCGCCGAAAAAGATAATCCGAGGAGGTCAGGGAATAATAGAATAAGTGCTCATGGTAAATGGTATCAAATTCCCCGTGGTCCATCATTTCAAGCAAGTACGGCGACTCGCTTACCACGATGCCGCCATCTTTTAGCAAAGTCTTAAATCCTGAAAGGACCGAGTGGATTCCCGGGACATGAGCCAAGACATTATTGGCATGAATCACATCCGCGGCAAATCCATCCTGCAAGAGTCTACTGGCCAGCTCTTGGGAGAAGAATTCACAGACGGTCTGCACGCCATTTTTTTGAGCCACTGTAGCGATATTCTGCGCCGGTTCCACCCCCAGCACGGGTATGCCCTGCGCCACGTAGTTCTTGAGAAGATAGCCATCGTTGCTAGCAATTTCTAGCACCAGACTTGCCTGGCCAAGCTTTTGCTCTGTTGTGATTCTTTCCGCCAAGGCCCCGGCATGATCTAACATGGTTTGCGAATACGATGAAAAATAAGGATAATCCGCAAACATCTGCTTCGGATCGACCGTTTCCAGAATCTGCACCAGGCTGCAGTTTTCGCACAAACTTAAAGTGAGTGGAAAAAATTCCTCCTCGATGTCCCCTTGATCCGCTCGCAGAAGCTGATTGGCCAAGGGAGTTTCGCCCAAAGGCAATAGCTTCTTTAAAGATCCTTCCAGACAACCACGGCAGTGATTCTCTTCACGGTATTGACCCACGACCCTTTTGGTTATGCCACGACTGTTTGTACCTTTAATCATAAGCGGGATCCCGTTAGAAGTTGACTCTTAGCCCACTCGCGATGCCAGGCAATGGTTTCTACAAGACCTGATTCGATAGAATACTTTGGGATCCAACCCAGCTGTCTCGCTTTTTTTGCATCCAAACTCTGATGAGCTATCTCTTGGGAGGCCGTTGCCTCATAAGTCCCTTCAATATGCTGTTTGCCCATGAGCCTTGCTACCGTATGAACGATGTCCCGCACGCTAAAACTTTCTCCATAACTGAAATTGAAAGCTTCTCCTTTAAATCGGGCAGGATCTTGCGCAACTTTATCTGCCAGGAAAAGATAAGCGAGCGCCCCATCTTTGATATAGAAATAGTCTCTCACGTGGCTCCCATCGCTGCGTAGGGTGGGACGACGATCATGACTGTAGCTTTCAATCAAATGAGGAATGATTCTTCCCCAATTTAGATCGCACGGACCAAAAAAATTACCGCACCGGGTGATTGCTATGGGTAAATCATAGGTCAGCGCATAGGAACGGGCCAACATATCTGCACAAGCTTTGGAGACGTCGTAGGGATATACGGCGAGAAGAGGGTGGTCTTCATCATACTGGGGGTAGCGGGCTTCGCCGTACGCTTTGTCTGTGGAGGCCACAATACAAAAATGAAGATATTTGCGACACTGTCTTGCGGCTTCCAAGATATGATAAGTGCCGTTGATATTGGCCCTTAAGGTGGCCATCGGGTGTTCTAGCGCGACTTGTACCTGTGTCTGTGCCGCCAGATGTATCACACCCTGAATTTGATACTCATTCATGATGCGCAGCTGCAGCTCAAAGTTTTCCAATTCGCCGGCAACGACCGTGCAACGCCCCTTCAACCCGGCCACATCAAAGTAGGAACGACCCACCTGATCCCTCACGAGGGCAATGACATGGGCGCCACGTCGCAATAATTCTTCCACCACAAAGCCGCCGACCATTCCGGTGGCCCCGGTGACATAAACCCTCATCCCGTCCCAATGTGTCTTGCTCATGCCTCTGCCTTGCTCATAACGGTTCCTTGATCCTGTTTTAGACCCTTACATTTAGCCAAGGGGCCCGTCCCTGAGTCGCTAATTCTTCCAAAAGATTTTTTTCGCGCATCGTATCCATGCACTGCCAGTAGCCCTCGTGGCGATAAACATAGAGATCACCCGCTTCTGTCATTCTTGATAGGGGACTTTGTTCAAAAATACTTTGCTCATCTCTCTGATCGAGGTAGTTTTCCAACCCGCTCTCAAAAATGAAATAGCCTCCATTAATGAACTCATTGGAAAATTGCGGTTTCTCCAAGAACTGCGCGATTTTTCCATCCTCTTGCAATTTAAAAATTCCAAAGCGGGTAGGTTGATGGACCCCTAATACCGTTCCCACTTTTTTGTGCTGCAAATGAAAGGCTAATTCTTGATGCAAATCCGCATCTGCCACACCATCGCCATAGGTTAATGCAAAGCGAGAAAAGCCCTTCTTTTTTAGATGTTGGACAGCTTTAGAGACTCTGGCTCCTGTCATGGCATGAAGCCCGGTTTCTAAAACCGTCACCTGCCAATCAAGCCTGGGATCGGAAAAATGGGCTGATGGAGTCGCTACGGAGCTGTGACCCCCTTCTGCAAAAGTAATTTCGAGATCCCTACCTGCATAGGGGAGTTGCAGGAAAAATTCTTTGAAAGCTTCAATGCGGTACCCTCCGCAAATCAGAAACTTGCGAAAACCAAATTTCGCGTAATAGTCCATGATATGCAAAACAATGGGAACCCCGGCAATCTTTACCATGGGCTTGGGTATTTGCTGGGTTTCCTCCGAAAGCCGAGTGCCAAGACCACCAGCCAAAAGGATCACGGGAATATCTTTTGCCAGTTCTGAGTAGTAGCGCCGATCCAATGTCATAAGTTTGCCACCTTGTGATTGCATCCCCATCAGAAATCTTTTGGAGGATGGATCGTCATAATCCTAAAGAAAATCCGCACCAAAGGCCCAAAGCCTAGCATCTTTGCCATAGTTCATCACTCGTTTTTTTGCCGCTTTGCCGTGGCATAGGTAGCTGTTATTGTGACTTCTTTCGCAGCAGGGGAGAACGCACAATAGCCCTGCGGGCGTCTTTGAGGTGCAAAAGAACTGCAGATAAGGCGCCCAAATGACGCTCTTAATAAGCCAAAAGCGGTTTCTCCCTTTGACTCACAATCTCTTTCTTAGATGGCCATAGGATGACAGTTACCTCCAACGTTCAAGACCTGATCGGGGTTTATCACCTCGTGCGAAAACGAAACGGGCTGCAAGTTTACTTGAACTTCATTGCTTCTTTGCAAAAGACGACCCGACAGAGCGGCTGGAGATTGGTGCTCATCTTCAAAGGATTTAACGAGGGTGATCCCGAGCTACAAGGCTACGAAGCTGCCTTGGCAGGCATTCCCTATGAGAGTTTGTTTGTCAGCGATGAAGGGTTTGATATCACGGCCTACTTTAAGGCGGCGGCCCAATCCAAGTACCAGCAACTCATTTTTTTCAATTCCTTCAGCGAGATCCTCAGCCCCGATTGGCTGGACTACTATCGCGCTGCCTTCTGCGATTCCAAAGTGGGGCTCATTGCCGCGACAGGCACTTTCGAAAGTAACTTCCATAACTTTGCCCTTCGCATGGCCATCGCTCACAGCTTTAAAAGCCGCGTGGTTAATGCTTTAAAATATGCTTTGAAAGCCCCCCTGATGTCTTGGGGGTTCCCCGCCTTTCCCAATCCTCATCTGCGTTCGAATGCCTTTATGATTCGTCGCGATGACCTTTTGGCTCTCCGCAGAACGGTCCGTACGAAGCTGCAAGCCCTCCGCTTCGAAAGTGGCCGCAATAGCTTAAGTCGCTACTTTTTGCAGCGACAGCAAAAAATTCTGATGATCGATCGGACCGGAAAAACATGGGAACCTGAGCAATGGAAACAAGCCCGGGTTTTTCGACAATCCATCCAAGAGGACCTTTTGGTTTCGGACAACCAAACCCGTGCCTATGACAAGGCCTCGCCAACACAAAAAGCGCATCAAGCCTTTCTAGCCTGGGGTAACCAAGAGTCATTCGGGCCCTGAACCGTGATTCGTCTCTCATTGTCACCAGGAAAGGTCGCCGCTCTGTCTCATGTCACCTGACTTATGCCTTAGGACAAGGCTCAATTCCCCGCGCTGCTTTCCGCCAAGTATTTTTCGAGTTCTGCAGAAAAATATCTGAATGGTAAAATCGTGATATCGTCCTGTTTTAGAATGACATCACCTGCATAAATGCCATAACCGCGACTTATGGTCTTTTTATCCAGCAGCGTTTTGAGACCGAAATTGTAGGTGGATTTCCAAGAAGTCGTGGATTTCACCTCAAAGCCTATAATTTTGTGGCCAATTTTGAGTATGAAGTCCACTTCGTTGCCATCTGCAGTTCGCCAGTAATAAATGCTGCCTCCATATCGAGAGTACGAATTAAGAGCCCGCAATTTATTCAAGAAAAGTGTCTCAAATAAAGTTCCGCTATCCCTTGCATCCAAGGGTGATCTCAAGGTGCCTTTCAAAGCATTGACGATACCAGCATCAAAAAAGTAAAATTTTGGCAGTCTCACCTCTTTGACTTTGGCGCGAGGCTGGTAGGCATCCACCAAAGTTCCCAAAAGCGTATCTATCAATATTGAAAAATGCCCCTGCACGGTTGAACGAGCCAGACCTACTTCCCGTGCGATATTGCTAAGGTTGAGTTGCTGTCCATTCATGATGGCCGCGACATCGAGAAATCGAGTCAATCCTAGCAGATCGCGCACCTTGGTCTCCATTTGAATTTCTTCCTTGAGATAGGTCTGGACATAGCTCTGGAGAAACTCGATGCGATCGCTATCTTGGCTTTGAGTTACGACTTCTGGAAGAGATCCGTATTTTAAGAGAGCTTCGAGGTTGACGCCCGATCCCAATTCGTCGACCGTCAACGCATACATCTGATGGGTTTGGGCGCGGCCCGCGAGCATATTGGCATTGCCTCGCTTGAGTTTTCTTGCGCTTGATCCAGTTAGTGCAAATTTGTACTTGTCTTTGTAATCAGCAATGAGCGCATGTACTTCGTCGAGCAAAATCGGCAACTTTTGCACTTCGTCAATCACGACCCAGCTCTGTGGGGGCAGAGCTGTTACAAGATGACGTAATTTTTCAGGATTCTTTAGCAAGCTCAAATATTGTTCGGAGCGCAGCAGATCGACGACCATGGCATCAGGAAATATTTTGCGTAGCCAAGTGGATTTACCTGTCCCACGGGGGCCGAAAAGAAAGAAAGAAAGAAAGATTTCCCTGGCGCTATTAATTTTCTTTTAATTTCCAATAGATATGGACTCCGATCGTCAACCCGGCAATTTTACCGTAAATTAACGAGTTCGCAAGCGGCCTAAAACGGGGCCGGCTCATTTTCCCAAACAAAAAGTACTGAAAACTTCATCCAAGACATCGTCTACAGCTACCTCGCCGATCAATTCGGCAAGAGATTTCGCTACGGCTTGTAATTCAAAAGCTAAGCACTCCTCGTACATGCCCTCTCGAACCGCACTGTAGAATCTTTCCAAACCCAAGAGTCCCTGCTCGACGCAGTTCTTTTGACGAAGCGTGACTAGGCTGACTGGAGTTTCTTTGAATGCATGGATCTGACGATCCACAAACGCACAAAGCGCGTCTTCTAGCTCGATGGGCTGACTATTAGAATCTGGCAGGGACACTTTGAGGAACTCCTGTCCCCAGCTAGGCGTACCGAGATCTGCTTTCGTTAAAAGGGGGAACTGATGATCTTGAGGAATCGCAACCAAGGCGGCACGAAATATTGCTAGCTCGGCATCAGCTAAGTTTGCAGGATACAAGCACAGTACCAAATCCGCGTCCTGGGCGATCTGCACCGCCCTTTGCATTCCTTGCGCTTCAATGGGATCCGAAGTCTCGCGCAGACCCGCAGTATCAATAACCCTCAACAAGCGCCCACGCAGCAGACATGCCTCCTCTAAGTAATCTCGAGTCGTCCCCGGGATATCCGAGACAATAGCTCGATCTTTCCGTAATAAGGCATTTAGCAGCGTGGATTTCCCTGCGTTGGGCACCCCAAGCAAGGCTACCTTTAGCCCATCGTGCATGACCTGACCACTGGTGTAGGTCCTGAGCAAGGTGTCTAGTTGGAGACGAAGTTCCGCTGTATTCTTGAGGACTGGTCCCATGTCCAGGCTTTTGGTCTCCCCTTCATCGGGAAAATCAATGCCAGCCTCCAAATAAGCCAGAGCCTTTATCAAGACAGCTCTTAGTTGCTGAATATGATCCCGCAAACCCGCGTCCACCAGGCTTCGACCCGCCTGCCATTGCTGCTCAGAAACGGCTTGGATAAGGGCGTGGATACCCTCGGCGGCTGTTAGGTCAAGTTTGCCATTCAAGTAGGCTCTGCGGGTGAATTCTCCAGGTTCTGCCAGGCGAAAACCGGCCTGCTGCAGTTCGAGAAGCAGCAAATCCGTGATGTAAAGACCCCCGTGACATAGAATTTCGGCACTTTCTTCGCCCGTATAGGACTGGCCTTGGGGGTAGAACACCGCCGTAACATCGTCCAGCGTGACCTGAGTACGGGTATTGAGGAAATTGCAGTAGCGGAGCTCTCGGTAGGTCCAAGGTTTGGCGGGGTGGCGCGGAACGAGACAGTTTTGCAGCAATTCCCGCGTACCTTTGCCGCTAAGCCGAATAACCGCTAGGGCGGCGCGGCCCCGGGGGCTCGCCAGTGCAACGATAGGCTCTCCACTCCACACCAATCATGGCTCCTCGTTGATCTCCAAAGGCGCTTCGCTGGACTCGGGCAAAGTGCCGTCTGAGGCTGGCAGGATCATCAGTTTGCGATTATGACCATTGCCGATGGATTTCGTGTAGACGCGATCGTCTTTGTCTAGCGCCATATGAATGATTTTGCGATCGTATGGGCTGCGATAGTTGAGGACGATAGGACGGCGGTTTTCGTGTACTTTTTCGGACAGGTCACTTGCCATCTGAATTAAGGTTTGCTCCCTGTTCTGGCGCGTGGAACCAGCATCGATGAAAATGCGAAAGGGCAGCTCTTGATGAATGTGCCGTGGTTTTTTGCGTAGCAAGTGCTCCAAGGCTTCGGCCACTCTGCTGTTCTTTTGAATCATCTCGGCAATGCCATCGTGCTCGACATTCAAAATCAACCGATCCTCTCGTACCTGAGAACTCACCTTGACAGGCTCACCCACCATATGAGCACAAATTCCCTCGCAGAAACTCAGCAGTTCTTGAAAGAGTTCCTCTTGTTGGGCTGGAGTTAACTCTACCTTTGGCTGCTCTGATTCAGGCGCGGCAAAACGGTTGGAATTTCGCTCCGAAGTGGCATTAGGGTTTTCACGGGGATGGCGTCGGGAAGGTTTGGAGGAACTGAAGCGGTCCCTGCCATTGCCATTTTCTTGAGAGCGCTTGGAAGGACCCTGCGCTCGGGCTCGCCGAGAATCCTGCTTTGGCTTCTTAAGCCAGGCATGGATCGTTATGGTGGGTTTTGAAAAGAGGCCAAAAAAACCGCCTTTTTTCTCAGAGAGGATTTCGTAGGCGACTTCAGCCTGGGTGACACCCAAGGATCCCGCTGCTTTGATAATGGCTAAATCAAGGGATTTTGCTTTAATTTCTAGTGAGTTCGATTCAGAGTGCATTCTATGGTTCTCCTAAAGTGTGATTAGGGTCGGCTAGGGAAATAGGACAGGCTCGTATGCGCTATCGATCTGAAACCAATACTATTTTTCCATTCTAGCTTATTCTACGTTGTATTCGCTGCGGCCAAAAGAGTCACATTGGCCGATAGAATCCTTTCCTGGGTTAAGAGTTTTTCCTTTCCTCGTCCAGCCTCGCAGGCTTTTTCGTTTCCAACTTCTTCTGGTCCATTTTTTCCAACTGATGATTGATCCATTTCATTTGCCCAATGCTGACGACGGTATTCGTAAGCATGTAAATCGTCATCCCGGAGGGAAGCGTCAACATCATGACACCAAAAATGAGCGGCATGAATAACATGACTTTTTGCTGTGTCTTATCCATACCGGTCATCGGCGTCATCTTTTGCTGCAGGAACATCGCCCCCGTTAAAAGGATCGGGGTGACGTAAAAGGGATCTGGAGCTGACAGGTCATGGACCCACGCGAAAAAGGGCGCATGACGAAGGTCAATCGAAGAGGATAAGACGCGGAAAAAGGCGAAGAAAACTGGAATGGTCGGTAGGATGGGAATACAACCCTTCATGGGGTTGATTTTATTTGTCGACATAAACTTCAGCAATTCCTGCTGCTGTTTTCTCGGATCATCTTTGTAACGTTCACGCAATTTGGTCATCTGCGGCTGTAGTTTTTTCATTTGATGACCAGAGATCGACGCCTGCTTTTGCAAGGGATAAAAAAGCAGTTTCAAGATCAAGGTCACGATGATGATGGCAATGCCAAAGTTCCCCGTGTAATGCTGGAAAAACTTGATGGCATTTAACAAGGGCACCGCGAGGAAACTGAAGAAACCAAAATCAATCGTCTCACTTAAAGCCTTGTGGGAAGCGTCCATGATCTCGTTATCTTTAGGACCAAAATAGGTTTTGAAAGAAGTCACAACTTCTTCGCCAGGATTTAAGGGACCCATCGGCTGAGACAGGGTAAGCGCCACAGGGCAAGAGCTGTCATCGCTGGGCGCTTCGTAAACACCCATCTTATAGGTGAAAGGATTGGTGGTTGGTAATAAGGCCGTTAAGAAATGGTGAATATCAAAGCCAATCACCTGTAAGGTTCCTTCCAAGCCGTCACCGTCACGTGTTGGCGGCGCTGGAAAAAACTTAGCGTCTTTGCATGCCCCTTTGATGTCATCCCAATGCTGGCTGTTATTAACATTGGAGACAAACATCGGTCGGTGTGTGGCAGCCCCGGGTATGGGGATGACCATCCCTTCTTCCTTCGGGTAGACCAAGGATTCGCGCATCACTAATTTTAGATTCAAATTCTCTGTGGCGCTCCCGACGTTGACAAATTTTAGAGAAAAATCACCCAGGTATCCGCTTTCCGGCATAATGAAGGTTTGTGTGACCTTGAACTGACCATAGCGCCGCTCGAAGTGTATCTTGTTTCCTTCGCGCGTGGCCTGATAGCCCTGAACGACTTCATACATCCCGCCATCGTCTGGTCGCGCTTGGAGGACCACACCTCTTGGGGCAATATTCAGCATTGGCGCATCAGGATGATAAGCATCGCGATATTTCTTCAACAGGATGGAGCTAGGAGAGCCCGACTGTTGATTAAACGTCAGGATCATCTCGGAATTCTCAAAACGCAGATCCTGCTCCGACAAAAGCGCCACTTCCGGCTCAACTTGGTCCACGGGAGTCAAGGTCGGCAGTGCGCCGGCAGAGCTAGCGGCGCTATCACCTGTCTTGGTTTGTCCTGCAGGTGCTGTCGTTTGAGAGGGCGCAGGAGTAGAGCTTGAAGAGGATCGTGGGGCAGCTAGATCTGGATATTTGCTTTTTATATAGTGGGTGTATCCCATAAAAAATAGAATACCTAAGGCCGCCGCTAGCATCATATTTCTAAATTCATTTGGTTTCATGGCAGATCAATTCCTCCCGGATGCCAGGGTCCGCACTTGGCCAAACGTTTGATCGTCTGAATGTGGGCACGAGCAATAGTGTGTTTATCTAAAGATTCGAGGTAGTAATGGGAACAGGAGGGATAAAATCGGCACCTTGGACCTAACAGGGGCGACAGGACGGTTTGGTAAATTCTCACCAGAACTTTCAATATCTTCTTCATCAGCCCAAGCCTTGAGGTTTGCCTAGATGATTAGAAGCATGCCGCTGTCCTTGGCCAAGTTGCTGCCATTTGCGCAAGCCCCAGCGGAGGCTGTTTTCAATATCTTCTAACCGCGCCTGGACACACCCTTTACGAGCTAGGCAAACTAAACGGACACCCGCCAAAGGTTTATCTGGATGCCCTTGCAACTGTCTATACGCTTCGCGAAGTAGTCTTTTGCAGCGATTGCGCGCGATGGCACCGCCCACGGTTTTGGACGCCACAAATCCTGCTTTGGATTCTAGAGTTTTTTGCAGATCGGCCTCGAGAGAAAAGAACATAATGAGCTCTCGCGCGACGATCTTGTTTTCAGGTTGCATCAATTCCTTGAATTCGCCTGAACTTCGCAGCCTACGATGGCTCGTAAGGCGCAGGTCCCACAGACCCATTCGCAAGGGATCATGCTGCCCAACATAGGCAGGTTGGTTGATTTGATTCGATCCATTCACCGTTGCTATATTCGAGGTCACTTATAAGATTCCACTTTGTTTTGCGCGAAAGATCTTGGCCGGATCAGGACACCGAATGGCCACCACTTGTTTCGCCGAATCCGGTTCAACATAGTTGCGATAGGATGCGTAACGAGGGATTGAATGAGACAAGATGCTAAGAGACAGGATCCTGTGAAAGAAAGTGACAAAATGGGTAAGATTCCATCAAGCAAACCTTAGAACCCACCTGTCATTGCCCTGCAAGGATATTGGTCTCTATGCTAGCCCTTACCCCGTTAAAGGTAGGAGCTTTTCAACCCTCAACAGCCAGCCACCAAATCAAATTGGTAGCGAACCGCGGCTGCATCATAGGCTCGCTTACTTCTGGTAAGCGGTCACAGCTAGACGTTTACGACCTTTGGCACGGCGTGCTCTTAGGACATTGCGCCCACCAGGAGTCGCCATGCGTGCTCGAAAGCCGTGGGTTCTAACGCGCTTTTTATTGTGTGGTTGAAATGGTCTTTTCACTTGTGCTGCCTTTCTCGAAAATTAACTTGCTGATGTCTCTCTTCTGCTTGATCTCTCCAAAGCCTGGTCACGACAATAGGAAATACATTGATCTCTTATGACTTGTGACCCTATTCCCTGCGACGTCCATTTGCCTAATCGCACTCTGTAAAGAACAAGCTCTCCACCCAGCCAGGAGGTTCGGGGGACGTTAGCAAAATAATGGGCGGGGGACAACGGGAATGCTCTTTCCTTACATAACATATTAATTATATTAAGTTTATACAGGCATCTTGCTAGAAAACCCAAAATATGCTATTATGGCGCATAGCCGGACTTTGTTCTGGACTGCGGTGGTGGGATTTTCTAGCGGAGTGGTTGATGTTTTTAGCAAGAGTTCTTTCCAAACCTATTAAAGGCGCCAAAATAATCATAGCGCTTCTGTCTTTTTCCCTGATCACCGAAGGGACTTCTTTCGCAGCTGCCAAAACCACATCTTTGGATTTTTCCCCAAGCCTGCAAATCATAAATCATTCCAGAGATAAATTTTCGCTGATGTTCTTGGTACCCTGCCAATCGCGCTTCGAAGGTCTTTTGGTCCAGGAGCTAGATGACAGTATCCGTGTCGCCGTCATCGTCGCAAAAACAGCGATTCCTTGTGGCGGTCTGCCCACCAAAGAAATTCTGACCCTTTCAGGATACAAGTTCGACAAACCTTTGGAGCCTTATGTCGACAACCTGGGGAAAGGCCGCCTACAACCAGCCGGCAGCATTCGACTTCATTTGCCCCATAGCCCCGAAGGGTCGGACAGGGAAAACCTTGTCTCCATCATGCCGAGCTTAGATT
>JBIKVD010000294.1:0-5454 GCA_044357055.1 Oligoflexales bacterium
GATAGTACAGGCAAACATGACTCGGTTCAGGATCGCCCAGATTTTAGTTCGTTCGGCACTCCTCTTGATTTGCGCTTGTGGATCTAGTGAGCCATGGCAGCCACTCAATACAAGCGCATACCTATACCAAGTAAGCTCGCAGAACCTGCAGTTTGCGGTACTATCAGATTTGAATGGTAGCTACGGTTCCCTGGATTATGGGTCAAATGTCAGCAATGCTGTGCAGAATATACTTCGCGCGCCCCCCGATGCTGTCATCATCACTGGCGATATGGTCGCGGGACAAAAGGCCGGTCTCAACTATCAAGGGATGTGGAATGCTTTTCACCGTAACGTCACCGAGCCCTTACATAGCAAGGGGATTCCTGTTTTCGTGACACCAGGCAATCATGATGCAAGTGCCTATTCAGGATTTGAAGGTGAACGCCGCATCTATCAGCAAACCTGGTCAAACCATCGCCCAGACAGCAAATACTTCCTAGACGACAGTCAGTACCCGTTCAACTATGCCGTCCGTATCGGCGACACTCTGTTGATCTCCTTGGACGTGACCCGCAGTTTTGCTGGGCACAAAATCCCAGAGCCCCAATTGCAGTGGCTGACACAGACCCTAGAGAAGTATCGCAAGGCACCGACGAAGATCCTATTCAGTCATTTTCCCGTTTTTCCAGTGTCCCAGGATCGAGAAGAGGACTTTATCGGCGACTCCAGGCTGACGGATCTGATGATAAAATATAGTGTTAGCCAATATCTGAGTGGGCATCATCATGCCTATTTTCCTGGTGTTTGGCATGACATCCATCTGACTGCCGTGGGTTGCATCGGCAGTGGTCAGCGTTTGCTTATCGGAGAAAGCACTCGCAGTGCGGCATCCTTTTTGCGCTTTGCTGTACAAGGTCAAGAGGTCTCAAGCATTAGGGCACACCTAGGCAGCAATCCAAATCACACAGTTGATCACAGCAGCCTCCCCAGTGCCATACACTATCGCAATTTTACTATTCAACGACTGCAATAAGACTCAAGGTCCGTATTAACTCAAAGGAACAAATTATGACCAGAATAACAAAATCCCTGACCTCCGTTGTATTTGCTTTGCAGCTACTTGCCCCAGCGGTACCAGCTTTGGCTGAGTCTATCGAACATAATCAGAATCTCAAGATCATGAAATTTACTGCCAGAAACCTCGATGAATCTGGCAAAATACGCAGCCAGATCGACATCCCACAGGGTTACGAGAGCCTTATGTTCGTGTTTACGTCAGATGTGGACTTAATCGTGCGAAAAATTATTGATCCAGAGGAAAAACGCCTGACATGGGATGAGCCCGAGAGGTCAAGCATGCCGCAATACCTTAAAGATGATCCAAGCCTACTCAAGACCTTTCCTGAGCTGGGAATACGCCTAAGTCCCAATCCGGTCGTCACTAATATTGGTACTCATGTTGCTACGGCTATGGTCCCCGTTAATCCAAAACTTAGTCTGAAGGCTGGAACATACAAATTTGAAGTCTATGGCATGCGTAACTCATTTACCCAACCTGCTCCCGGCCGCTTGGTCAGCGGCTATGCCATTCTCAAGCCGAAAAGCAACTCAGCGAATCAAGCTCTCAATCTGGCCCTGCATTTTGCTGGAAAATTAGGGGCGGAGCGTGCGAAAACCGATTCGCAATTTCAAAGTAACTTGAACACTTTTAAGAATCGGTATGCCAAGGCGGGGATCACAGTGAATCAAGTCAGCTATCATAGCTTGGACAGCAAGTTTGGAATCATCGAATGCGATGGCAAGGGCAACCCGGGGCAAGAGACTTGGGAGCTTATGAGCCAAATCAAAGTCGACGGCGCCGTGAATGTCGCTATAATTGATAGCTTTGCTGGCGCTTGCGCCAGCATTGGTGGCGTAGCTGGAAATACACCCGGGCCGCTGCCAGGAAACAGGATTTCGGGAGTTATTGTGGCCAGGACACCCACGACAGGCGATGGCAAGAGCGCAGCCAACATGTTTACGACTAATTTTGTGCACGAAGTGGGTCACTATTTGGGCCTCTTCCACACAACGGATATGTTGGAAATTGATGATCCGATCAGTGATACAAAGTCCAGTGACTTCAGCAATCCCATGTATTGGATGTCAAATGTCGATACCGGCTATTTTTCCGCTCAACAAGCACAAATATTGCGCCTCCATCCGATGGTCTATCCCCTAAATTAAGGGCTAGGCAAGACTGGTATGGTCAATGCAAGTACCGATAGCACATGGTGAGTTGACAGCAGCACAAACGGTACCGACGATAAAAATGGCTGGGGCACTCTGTATTGTCTGTGGGGCATTCAAGCCATGGTTGCAAAATACAGACAAGCACCGTTTTTAGCTTGTGTTGGTAATTCCCTGCCTATTGGCAGCCAACGGCAGCCCATTACTTTGATGTGCCAAAGTGCCCAATCCTCTTGAGTCACCGGCAAGTTTGGGATACAAACAGGGCTCTCTCACTTTGTAGGTCAACACCATGAGTCTGGAACCGAACCAAAACAAGAAAATATTCATCAAATCAATGGGATGCAAAGTAAACCATCATGATTCCCAAACCATGATGCATCAGATGCGAGCTCGGGGTTTTGATATTGTCACCGAGCCAGGCCAAGCAGACATCCAGGTCATAAATTCATGCAGCGTCACTGAGAAAGCGGATAGGGAAACCCGCTACCTCACGAGACGCTACAAAAGAGAAAGTCCGCATGGCAAAGTCGTGGTAACCGGGTGCTATGCCCAAACTGATTCTGCAGCTCTCACCAAGTTAAGTACCGTCGATATGGTTGTGCCAAATCGTCGAAAGACGGAAATCGTGGACCTCTTATGCGAAGATTTGAGCTCTGGAACTGCGAACCAGGAACAGCGCAAAATGCCAGAGGGTGAAGAACCGGTCGCCAATAACCGCCAAGGGCACTTCAAATCGTCCTTAACGCTTTTTGACCAAACCGATCATACCACCACCCGCCCTTTCTTGAAGATTCAAGATGGCTGCAACGGTTTTTGCGCCTATTGCATTATTCCCTATGCCCGCGGCGCTTCTCGCTCGGTACCTTTTCAACAAGTTTTAGCGGAAGTCACCCGACTCGTCGCTAAGGGAAGCAAAGAAATCGTATTAGCGGGAATTCATCTCGGAGACTACGGTGAGGATTTAGCAGATCTATCCGAGGCGGCCTCAGGTGCCAATCCTTTTGCTCATGGCCTGCGCAAAATAATGGAACTCCTGCCCCCCGGTTGTATGATTCGTTTGTCGTCTTTGGAGCCGGCAGAGGTAACAGAGGATCTTTGCAGGGTCTTAAGCGACTTTTCCCATGCTATTTGCCCTCATTTTCACCTGCCATTACAATCTGGTTCTGATCGCATTCTGAAAATGATGCGGCGAACCTATAGACGTGACGAGTATGTGGCCGTATGCCTGCGCCTGCGCACTCTCTTTCCCACCGCTCAACTGGGTGCCGATGTCATCCCCGGATTCCCGGGGGAAAGCGTCGATGATTTCGCGCAAACTCTAACCACCATCAACGAGGCGGGGCTTAACTATCTTCATGTTTTTCCTTATTCCAAGCGACCAAACACGGCTGCATTTCGCATGCCTGAACATTTGCCTCCCGAAGAGATCAAAGAACGAACTCAGAAACTCATTGCCCTATCAAAGGATCTGACCCAGACGTACGGGCAATCTTGGATTTCACGACAAGACACTATTGTCTGGGAAAACTCTCGCACTAAAGATGATCGTCCTACCGCTAAGAGTGCCCACTACTTGTCAGTGGTTGGTTTGCCCGGCCAACAGGTCGAGCCCGGAACAAGGCATTTGCTTAAGTTTAAAGGTTGGACAGCTGCTGGTGCTATGCTTGGACTTCATTCGACTGCGGAGTAAAACCATGCGTTTTAGACTATATGCTACCATCAAACTGTTTCTCGTCTTGGCGCTATTTCCGCTTGTTTTACAGTGCGGCGATGGGCCCTCAAGCACACTAAAACAGAGTTCACCTTGCGCCAACCTTGCCGCAAACTCCCTTTGTTCATCGACCACGAATGGCCTAAATATTCGCAGCGAACCAGGCTTATCCTCTCCACTTAAATTATCTGCTTCGTTAGGAATGGAATTTAAGTACGCAATGGACTCTAAACAGTTAGATGGGCATTGCTGGCTCAAACTGGAAACCAGTCAGGGAATCGGTTGGGCTTCGCATAGCTATTTAGACTGCCGCGCAAGGGGAGTCGAGCCGAAGAAGCCTGCCCATATTCTCTATCCAGGGGATGCAGCCTGCGGAGGTGGCTGCGAGAAAGGTATGGCACATCCAGATATTGAAATTCCCCCACGCAACGGCCAGCCTTGGGGTGATACCTATAGGATTGGTTCGGATCAACAGCAGCATATCGCGGGTTATAGCTCGGGTCGGATTGCTCTCCTAAGGCGCTTAGGTCTGCGCAATAACGGCAAATGGGCGATCATGATTGATCCGTCTTGGGAAGACAATGCCAGAGATTTTCTCGGCAACGGGCAGCTTGTCACCGGAGATCAAATCATTAAAACTTGGCTACAGGGCGACAATAGCAGGCGATTCCTGCTTCTTTACAGTACCAGCAGTGCTGGCTGGCAACGCTATCAGAAGTTGCAGACAGATCCCTCGGTTGGCAATCGCGTTAAGGTTTGTAGCGTCCCTTATCAGCATTTGGACATTCCGATGAAGGTAGGACCCACCCTCATCTTGAACCCAGCTAGTTTTAACCTAGGCACTTGTTCAGGTTAAGATCAAACCTTTACTAAAGCCATTGCGACGATGAATCCCCATCATTTATAAGTGTCGATTGCTAAACTGTGCGAACCCCCAAATCAAGGTCTGTTGGAGCAAATGCATCCAAGGCCAAAGGAATGGGATTCGGTCCATTCTAACGCAAGTGTCAGGGCCTAAGTCCCGTGGTTTACACGCAAATGGCAATAAGCAGCTTTATCTTAGTTCTTCTAGCGATTTAGAATGTTGATCTAAACATTATTGCGCAGGTGCCGAAATAGGATCGAACCAAGAGGGATCTCGCATGCAAATCCTATTTCCACTTTCAATGGCGCTCTTAGCCGTGCTGGCTTGTAAGGAGCAAACCGAAAGCGCCGGCGTGACCGAAAAAAAAGCTGTGGATGAGCAGACCAAAGAGTCCACTGATCCGTCCGATAAAACTCGTGACGATCGAGACGATGACGATAGAAGTGCCTCAGGAGGCACCTTAGCTATCAATATGGAAGTGGCAGACCATTTAAGTGGAACAGGGGCAAATCTTCAGGAAGTGGGAGAGAACATCGGACCTCCTACCATTGGAGCGCTTGCCATTGACCAAGGGGGCGGGGGCGCACTTGCTTTAATCGCTCTCGCAGATGAGGCCGCCGAAGTGAAGCTACGCATAAAGGGAACTCTTGAAGGAACCGCGCGG
>JBIKVD010000049.1:0-17055 GCA_044357055.1 Oligoflexales bacterium
CGATTTGGCGAGCAAGCAAGTGCGAGTTGCCGTCAAAGAGAATCATGTTCCCGGCATTCAAATCAAGAAGAGCATCGAGGCCTGCGGTTTTCAGGTTACCAGCATGCAAAGCCATTCCTCGTGAATGAGCAGCTACAGGCGCGAGTCATGGGGATGAGTTGTGCCAGCTGCGCTGCCTCGATCGAAAAGGAGCTGAAGGCTCTACCCTATGTGCAAGACGCGCAAATCAACTATGCGACGGAGTCAGGGAAGATCTTGGTCGATCGCGCGGATCGCTTTGCCGAAATTTCTAGCTTGGTCAAGAAGATGGGCTACGAGCTGCGACTGACCTCCGATCGTAGGGCTGCGGAAGGAGACTTGGGCAGCTTTGGCCGTACAGAAAAAACAAAACTCATCGTTGCGTTGAGTCTGGCAAGCTTGGTGATGGTCTTTGCGATGGGACCGCTAATGCATTGGCCATCTGAAGGCACGAACTATTGGATCCAACTGATCCTCACAACCCCCGTCTGGTTGGGAGTTGGCTTCAAATACCAGCGCGCGGTGCTGGATCTTTTTCGTTCTGGCCGATCCAATATGAACACCCTGATCGGTGTGGGAACCTCTGCCGCCTTCCTTTATAGCCTGATGATTACTTTAGCGCCGACACAAACCAAGGCTTGGGGTTTTACTCAAGCCGTCTACTATGAGGCGGTGGGATTCATTATCGCCTTTGTCTTGCTGGGACAGTTTTTTGAGTCCAAAGCGAAGCGGAAAGCAAAGGAAGCTCTGCAGTCCTTACTCAAAATGCAGGCCAAAACCGCATCTGTGTTGCTAGAGGGTAAAGAGGAAGCTCGCGCTATTGATGCCGTTAACATAGGAGATGTGATTCGCGTTAGGCCTGGGGAAAGTATTCCTATCGATGGTGTGATTGTCCGCGGAGAATCACACCTTAACGAGGCGATGATGTCCGGGGAACCCCTGCCGATTTGGAAATCCATTGAGGATCCTGTCTTTGCAGGTACCCTCAATGTCGAAGGCACTCTCGACATTAAAACCACGAAAATTGGCGCCGAGACCATGTTGGCTAAAATCACCCGTTTTGTCGACGAAGCGCAAAATAATAAACCTAATATTCAACGATTTGCCGACCGCGTCAGTGCCGTTTTTGTGCCGGCGGTCATTGCCCTGAGTTTGCTGACTTTCGCGGCCTGGATGATCTGGGGTCCGGAACCACGTTGGGGCTACGCCTTATCTAATGCGATTGCGGTCTTGGTCATCGCCTGCCCCTGTGCCCTGGGACTCGCTACTCCCACGGCCGTGGTGGTCGCCACCAGCCGCGCTTCGTTGAAAGGCCTCTTAATTGCGGGCGGTGATGTGATCGAAAAGGCCCAAGGCATTACCGCCATGATCTTCGATAAAACCGGCACGCTTACAGAAGGTCGTCCCGAAGTCGCCGAGATCCTTTTTCAGCGGCAGCTAGATGAAGCGACTAAGAAAAAATACATGCAGGCGATAGCTAGTACTGAATCCTATTCCGAGCACCCCCTGTCCCATGCGATCGTTCGCCACATCCAACAGTTTTTCGGTAAAAATGCCCAGGATCCAGACGCCTTCCGTGTCCTGCCAGGGCGCGGCCTGGAAGCGACTTTAGATGGTGTGAACTATCTTATAGGCAGTCCAAGACTGATGGCAGAACAAACGCCGCCCATAGATACCTTCGATGATCGACTCACAGGGAATCATCACGGCAGTCTCGTCCAGGTGGCCATCCAAGAGGGGGGATCTTCTTGGCAAGCCCTTGCGACCATTCTGATTGCCGATCGCATCAAGCCAGGGATGAAGGAGATGATCGCCAATATTCATCAGCTGGGAATACAGACTTGGTTAGTCACTGGGGACCGAAAAGCGGCGGGGGAAGCTGTTGCGAAAGAGTTGGGGATTCAAAATCTGGTGGCCGAAGCTCTTCCCGAGAGAAAACAGACTATTCTCCTGGGATTGCAGGAGCAAGGATACAAAGTAGCCATGGTGGGAGACGGGATCAACGATGCACCCGCACTCGCATCTGCCGACCTTTCCTTCGCCATGGGTAGCGGCACGGATGTCGCCATGGAAACAGCCGACGTTACCATTGTGCGCAGCGACCTCGAAAGGGTGTTGGATTTTCTTAGGATTTCCCGAGGGACGATGAAGATTATTAAACAGAATCTTTTTCTCTCCTTGGCCTATAATGTCGCTTTGATTCCTGTGGCGGCCGGTGTGCTCTATCTTTTTGGGGGACCTTTAATGCCACCCATGCTTGCCAGCTTCGCCATGGGCTTAAGCAGTCTATCGGTGGTGGGCAATAGTCTGCGAGTAAGAGGACTGATATGAGCCAGCACGCCGATCACCGGCCACTCGTAAACCGGGCCAAGCGCATCGAAGGTCAAGTCCGGGGCATCGTTAAGATGATTGAAGATCAGTCATACTGTGTGGATATCTTGACGCAGATAAAAGCTGCGAGCCGAGCTTTAAATAGCCTTAAAAGTGAAATTCTTGAAGGGCATATGCGGCACTGTATGATCCAGGCTGCGACGGACCAGCAAGGGATTGCCGAGGAAAAAATCAAGGAACTCCTCGAACTGCTAAAAAAGGATCTGTAGGTTTTTAGAATTATGAGAAGGAGATAGCATGGTGGTGCCTCAGTACCTGAGTTTATGGTTCTTTGGCCTTCTCTTTGTGGCAGGGGTGTCCTGTCACAAGAAGGGCGAGCCTGAAGTCAAACCAGCTGCCGAGACAGAAGTCTTGCCAGCGGCAGAGACCTATTACTACACCTGTCCTATGCACCCCCAAGTCAAGGAACCTCAAGCGGGAAAATGCCCGATTTGTTTGATGAACCTTACCAAGGTCTTGACCAGCACCGATTCCGGTGCTCAAAGCAGCCAAGATCAAGGTTGGCATTGCAGGGACTACCCAGAAATCACCAGCAGCAAAGAAGAAATCTGCCCCATCGATGGATCCGTTATGCTGGCGATTCCTGCAAAACAAAGCCCGAGTGAAATCGTGGCCAAGGTTAGACTTCGCAAATCACAACTTCAGCATTTTCGCCCCGACTATTATCCAGCAACCACGATGAAAATGCGCAAAAGCATTCATTTGCTCGGTACCGTCAAGGAATCTGAGGACAAGGTGAGTGCCATGCCAGCACGGGTTCCTGGGCGCGTAGAGAAAGTCTACGTGAGTTCCACACAGGCACCCATTAAGAAGGGCGATCCTGTGGTCGATTACTACAGTCCGCAATTGTCTTCTGGAGTCGAGGAATATATCTTGGTGCGTCGCTCTTATGAGCAGACAAAAAATCCGGAATTTCTTCGTTTGGTGTCCCAGGGAGAAGATCGTCTGACCCTCTGGGGAGTGACGCGCTCCCAGTTAGACTCGTGGTACGCTAGTAAGAAAGTACCACCCGCGATCACGTTGCACGCGCCGTCTAGCGGCACGGTGCAAAAGCGCAATGCTGTGGCGGGGAAATACTTTCAAGAGGGTGAAATGCTTCTTGAGATCAGTGATTTGAACAGCCTTTGGGTCGAAATGGACGTGTATGAGCCTGATGTTTCGCTGGTGAAAGTTGGCCAGGAAGTGACTCTTCATTTTACTTCGCTTCCCGGGGAACGTTACTTAGGGGCCATCGAATTCATCAATGCGATCATGGATCCCAACTCTCGGACCTTGAAGATTCGCACGACGATTAACAATAGCGATAAGCGGCTGCGCCCAGGCATGACCGGGGAGGGGCATGTCTTCGTCGAGATCCCCAATAGTCGGCTGGTCGTTCCCAGGACAGCCATCCTAGATAATGGGAAATCCAAGGTCGTTTGGACCAAGGTGGCTCCCGAACAGTTCCAAGCCAAACTTGTGGAAACAGGTTTAGAGGCTGAAGGATATGTGGAAATCAAAGCCGGACTTATGGAGGGAGAAGAAGTCGTCATCGAAGGCAATTTTCTCCTAGATTCTCAGGCACAGCTTTTCGGCGGCTATGAGATGAGAAGTGATAGTCCTGCGAGCCAGGTGCCTCATCATGATTGACGCGATTCTTTCTCTTGCCATTAAACACAGGCATTTCACAGTCCTGGCTTTTCTTCTGATTGCCACGGCATCGGTCTTTGCAATCCGCACGGCGCATATTGATGCCATTCCTGATATCAGCGAGAATCAGCAGATCGTCTTTTCCGAATGGCCAGGCAGGTCGGCGCAAGATGTCGAATTGCAAGTTACTTACCCGCTTAGTGTCAAACTGCAGGGAATTGCTGGAGTCAAATCCATCAGAGGTTCATCGGCTTTTGGTATTTCGATGATTTATTTGATCTTTGAGGAGGACGTCGACTTCTATTGGTCCCGCTCCCGGATCATCGAGAAGCTAAGTTCCCTGGTAGGAGAGCTACCGGCGGGTGTTTCGCCGCAGTTAGGCCCGGACGCCAGCGGTCTGGGGCAGGTGTATTGGTATACCATTGAAAACAAACCCGATGCGTTACATCCGAAATCCCTAGCTGAACTGCGAAGTTTGCAGGATTTTTATGCAAAATTCCTGCTGCAAAGTGTGCCAGGAGTGAGTGAGGTGGCAAGCCTCGGGGGGTTCGTCAAGGAATACCAGATCGATACGGATCCAAAAAAGCTCTTTGCTTTTGATATTGGCTTTCATGAGCTTGTCAACGCGATTCAACAAAGTAATTTGGATGTCGGAGCCGAAGTCATTGAAGATGGGGATCGAGAATATGTCATCCGAGGCAAAGGATTTTTTAAAAGCTTAGCGGATATAGAAAATGTCGTCGTCGCTGTCAAAAACAATATCCCGGTCCGAGTGAAGGAAGTAGCCGATGTTAGCATTGGCCCCGCTTACCGCCGTGGACTCTTAGACAAGAACGGTGGGGAGGCAGTTGGAGGAATTGTCACCATCCGCTATGGGGTAAACCCGCAGGAAGTCGTGACAGCGGTGAAAGAGAAAGTGGAGGAGCTCCGCTTGGGACTCCCGCAAGGAGTAGATTTGGTGCCCTTTTACGATCGCACTGAGCTTATTTCCCGAACCGTAAATACCGTTTATAGCGCGATTGGACAACAAATCGCCATTACCGTTGTCGTCATTCTGCTTTTCTTGTGGCATTGGCAATCCAGTGTGCTGGTCTCCTTAGTGCTACCCTTTGGTATTGGGATTAGCTTTATCTTTATGCGGCTCTTTGATGTCGACTCCAACATTATGAGTTTGTCAGGGCTTGTCATCGCGATTGGGTCAATGGTTGATTTCGGTATTATTATGACCGAAACCATTTACGCGAAGCTGGCGGACTTTCGTGCTGCACAAGGCGCTCATCATCGCCTGCTGCTAACAGAGAGAATCCAACTAGTGAAAGAAGCCGCACAGGAGGTAGGCCGCCCCATCGTTTCAGCTGCTTTAACCACCATCGTAACTTTTGTTCCGATTTTTGCCCTTACCGATGCCGAAGGTAAGCTCTTCAAACCCCTGGCCGCCGCAAACACCTTTGCCATGATCGGCGCCGTACTCGTGGGGCTTCTTTTAGTCCCGGCTTTAGCCTGCACCTTGCTGCGTGGGAATATGAAGCCGGTAAAGAAGCAATGGCTGAGCGCGGCTCTGCTGCGGGTTTACCGGCCCATGTGCGCCTGGGTGTTGCAACACCGGGGGCTTTTTTTGCTCTTCCCTTTGCTCATTATCTTAGGGGGTCTGTGGACGTGGAATCAATTGGGTAAAGAGTTTATGCCCTCGCTCAACGAGGGAGAAATCATGTATATGCCCGTCACCTCTCCTGATGTCAGCTTGTCTAAAGCAAAGGAGCTATTGGCCTATACCGACCAGGTCTTGACGAAGCACCCTTTGGTGGCTGGAGCCATTGGGAAAGCTGGACGCGCGGAGACGGCTTTGGACCCTGCGCCCATCTCCATGTTTGAAACTCTGGTCAAACTCAAGCCTCAGAGTGAATGGCCAACAGGCACGAATATCTACGATATCATCGAAGAATTAGACGCGTCCTTACAAGTCCCAGGATTAGTCAACTCCTGGGACTTTCCGATCCAGACCCGCATCAGCATGATTTCCACGGGCATAAAGACCCAAGTTGGGATCAAGATCTTCGGCCAGGATCTGGAGGAGCTCGAAAAGCTCGCACGGCAAGTAGGTCAAGTGCTTGAAGAGGTTCCGGGTGCTTATGGAATTTACGCAGAACGCCAGAGCGGGAAGCCCTATATTGAATTCACAGTGGATAGGCTTGCCGCCAGCCGATACGGAATCAACGTCCAGAGCGTCAATGATATTCTCCAGACTGCGGTGGGTGGAAACGCCATCGGTACCTTTATTGATGGTCGACAGCGGTTTGCCATTCGCGTTCGCTACAAAAAGGATTTGCGCGATAAGATTGAAGAGCTTAAACGAGTTCTCGTGCCAAGTCCCCTTGGTCATCATGTGGCCCTGGAACAACTAGCAGAGGTCCGCATCGTCACCGGGCCCGCCATGATTCAATCCGAAGACGGCATGTTGCGTACGGTCGTGCTACTCAATGTCAAAGATCGTGATCTCGGCAGCTTTGTGGAAGAGGCCAAAGCCAAAGTCCAAGAAAAAGTCCCTCTCCCTCAAGGCTATACCCTGCGTTTTGCGGGACAGTATGAGAATCAAATTCGCTCACAGCAAAGTATGATGATTCTGGTGCCCGTATGCCTTTTATTAATCTTAGGTGTGATTTGGTGGGATTTGCGTAGTGCCTCGCAGACTTTTCTGGTCTTTACTTCGATCCCCATAGCTTTTGCGGGTGGGCTGCTTTTTCTCTGGATAGGCGAATTCAATACCTCGGTGGCCGTGTGGGTTGGATTTATTACGCTTTTTGGTATCGCCGTGGATGATGGTGTCCTTATGATGACGTTCTTGCGGCAGGCTATTAAAAAAGCTCAACCAACCACACTGGCCGGTATCAATGACTGCATCCTGGAAGCGGGTTCGCGACGGATTCGTCCCTTGGTTATGACAGCAGTCACTTCCATTGTCTCCTTGCTGCCCGTTATGTGGGCGACGAGTGCTGGAAGCGAGATCATGAAACCCATGGCCATCCCCACCATCGGTGGATTGTTGATCGAAGGGATCTCACTGTTTGTGGTCCCCGTGCTTTACTCCTTTTTAATGGAGCGGCGACTTCTCAGGGGGCAATCTTTGGGGAACGAATAAAAGCTTTGTGCAGCTTTCTTATCATAGGATATATTGCAACCTATCATCACCGATCCATTTAGGGAGGCTCATCTAAATGAGACATCAAACTTACCATTGGCACCTTGCCAGCCTACTGCTTCTTTCGCTGAGTTTCCTGACCTCTTGTCGCTCGGAACCCAGTACTTCAGAGCAGGAAGCGGCTTTAGAAGGAATGCCAGGTGTTCAAGGAAGGCCAGGTGGGAAAGATGATCCGAACCCCATTCCCGTTTTTTTGGATCCGCAAGACGCAGACAAGATTCACGCTCGCTTTGCTCAATTGGTGCTGCAACGACATCCGCCAGGAACGACCAATGTCAAACGCGCTGTCTTCCTAAAACCTCACGCCTGCCTAAAGGCAAAGTTCTCAGTTGAGGAAGATGTACCTGAGGCCCTCAAGGTCGGACTGTTTGCCACACCCAAGCCTTATGATGCTTGGGTGAGGATTTCCAGTGATACGGTGCCAAGCACCCCCGATCAAGCAAAAAGCACCATTGGTTTTTCCATCAAAGTCCTCGATGTCCCCGGCAAGAAAGTTTTGCCAGAAGCGGTCGATGCTCTAACCCACGATTTCCTGTTACAAAATCATGACGTCTTTTTTGTCGATACGGCCAAGGATTTTATGGAATTCACCGAGGCGATTTTTACCCAAAAGTTTGCAGAATACCTAAGCCAACATCCACGAACGGGACAAATTTTAGACGAGATGAAAAAACCGATAGGCAATGTGCTCTCCACTGGTTTTGGCAGCACCACGCCGTATGCCTATGGATCAAGTCATTTTGTGAAGTATGCTCTGAGACCCTGCCAAGAACGCCCTGCAGAGCAGCCCTCTTCAGAGCCAAACTATCTGCGTCAGCGTCTCATTCGCGACTTAAAAGAGGGCGAAGCTTGTTTTCATTTTATGATCCAACTGCGGCAAGGAAATGACACCGAGATGCCCTTGGATCAAGCTACCGTTCTCTGGAAGGAAGACCAGTCACCCATGGTTAGGGTTGCAACTCTGCAGATTCCTAAACAAGAACTTCCCCCACAAGATGTCGTCTGCGAAGACTACTCTTTTACCGCTTGGCATGCCCTACCCGAACATCAACCGGTTGGTAGTATCAATGAAGCGCGGGGTATTGTCTATTCTCGCATGTCCAAAGATCGCCGCACCAGGAACAACAAGCCGATTGTAGAGCCGAAATCAGAGTTTCATTAAGCGAGGAAGTTCCCATGCCCAAGTCGGTGCTTGTCATTTTTGCCCATCCACAAAAGGAACGATCCCGAGTCAATAGGCGCATTCTAACTGCCATCAAAGAAGAACCGCAATTCACGATCCGAGACCTCTATGATTGTTATCCGGATTTTCTCGTGGATACAAGCGCTGAGCAGGAACAGTTGGTGCAAGCAGATCTCATCGCGATCATTCATCCCATCTATTGGTACAGTGTGCCCTCGCTCCTAAAGGAGTGGCAGGATGCGGTTTGGGCCCGAGGATGGGCCTATGCCAAAGACGGCGACAAATTGAAAGGCAAGCACATCAGACATTTTGTCTCGACAGGCGGGCCGGCATCATCCTACGATCCACTAGGGTACAATCAGCACCCTATCAGCCAATATTTATTGCCGCTGCAACAGTCTGCAAAATTGTGTCAAATGATTTGGCACGAACCACTGGTCTTTAGTGGTGCGCACGGTGCTGGGGAAGAGGAGATGGTCCGACATGGAGCCTTCGTGCGTGAAGAGCTCATGTCTTTTCACCGTCACGGAAAATTTCTTGAACCAAATCCGCTATAAATTTCCTGAGCAAGGGAATCACCCGTTGATGAGAAGGGGCTTGAACGCGCCATGATGTACGAAATTCTAAGTAAATTTGGGGTCTTGCTTCTTGCCACGATCATTGCGGTGCCCCTCTTTAAGCGCCTCGGTCTTGGTGCGGTCGTGGGATATTTGATCGCTGGCATCATTCTGGGACCCGAAGTCACACGTTTGATTCCGGATGTTGAAACGGTCATGCATTTCTCTGAATTTGGCGTGGTGTTACTTCTCTTTCTCATCGGAATGGAATTGAGTGTGAAGCGGCTTTGGACCATGAGGCGCTCTATCTTGGGGGTGGGTTCCCTGCAGGTGGGATCGGCTGTGATCCTCATCACTGGACTTTTGTACCTTTCAGGAATTGATTTCAGCAAGAGCCTCGTCTTTGCTATGGGGGCATCCCTCTCCTCGACCGCGATTGCCATGCAACTTCTTGGCGAAAGAGGATTGCATCAAACCCCGGCAGGCAAGCAAGGATTTTCGATCCTGTTGTTTCAGGATTTGGCTATTATCCCCATGCTTGCCGTTCTTCCTTTGCTTAGCAATAGCGTCAGTCCTGCCAGCGAAGGCTCCGGGTGGCTTGAATTCGCCAAAATCGTCGGCGCTCTCGGTGGGATTGTGTTTGCTGGGCGTTACTTGTTGCGCCCCGTCTTTCGCATTGTGGCTGGTACCGGCATTCGCGAAGTTTTTACGGCGTTCTCTCTATGCATAGTCCTTGGGGTTTCCCTACTCATGCATGAAATTGGATTGTCGATGGGCTTAGGGGCATTTCTTGCCGGAGTCTTACTGGCAGAGAGTGAGTATAAGCATGCGATTGAAGTCGATATTGAACCCTTCAAAGGTTTGCTGCTTGGCATCTTCTTTATGTCTGTGGGGATGTCCCTGGACCTCACTCTCTTATTGACGCAACCCGGACTCATTTTGGGTCTCACATTGGCTGTTCTGATCGTCAAGATTCTTCTTTTCTTGGGCATCGGCAAGGTCAGTGCCCTGAACACCAAAGAGCTAGGCTTGTTTGCGCTGATCCTCTGCCAAGTTGGGGAGTTTGCTTTTGTCCTTTTTAATTTGGCTTTTACTCAGGAAATCCTTACCCAGAGAGAGATGGGCATTGCCTCTGCGGTGGTCGCTATGAGCATGATCTTGAGCCCACTATTATTGCTGGGCTTAGAAATGGCTAACAAAAGATCTTCACAGGGCCAAGTGAAGGCCTTTGACGAAATCTCGGGCGAACAACGTGCGGTTCTTATCGCCGGATTTGGCAGAGTTGGTCAGGTGGTTGGACGCATGTTGAATGCGCATGATATCCCAGTGACGGTGCTAGAGCATGATCCCACTCAGATTGACTTGGTGCGAAAATTTGGTTTTAAAGTCTTTTATGGTGACGCCTCACGGCTCGATCTGTTAGAGCAGGCGAACATCAAAAATGCGAGGCTGCTGGTTGTTGCCGTCGAAAATCCTGATGCCGCCATGAAGATCATTCATTTAGTGAAAGAGCATTTTCCGAAAATTCCCATCCTCGCCAGAGCTCGTAACCGAGGACATGCCTTTGATCTGATCGATTTAGGCATAGAAAAACCCGTCAGAGAAACCTTTGATGGCGCCCTACACCTATCGACCCAGGCCTTGGTGCACTGCGGCTTGACGCGCTATAGCGCCCATCGCGCGATGCTGAAATTCCGCAGTCATGACGAACGATTTTTGCAGGAATCTGCCGTTATGCGCAAGGAGGGTGGAGAGAAGGCCCTAGTTGCTTTTGCTAGCCAAATTCGC
The DNA here is from genome assembly GCA_044357055.1 of Oligoflexales bacterium. Classification (GTDB taxonomy): domain Bacteria; phylum Bdellovibrionota_B; class Oligoflexia; order Oligoflexales; family JBIKVD01; genus JBIKVD01. The sequence goes on from JBIKVD010000049.1 coordinate 10,763, forward strand.
TCCCAACTTTCTGATGTCATGTCCCAGGACAAGCAACACCATCATGATCTTGTTGCCGATGAATGGGGATAGGGGAGACTTTGCTCGGCAGTCGTGGTATTTGTCCGGCTTCCTGACCAAAAAAGCTCCTCCGGCCAGCGAGATTCGGCGGAGTAAATTTTTTCTCTTTGAATTTGATACAGCCGCCATACCCGCAATTGTTCGCCGGCATAATCTTGTAAGGCGGAATATTGCGCCTTGGCCTCATCATGCAGCAGAGCCTTCGCCGCGCGATAGCCAGATTGCATGGCATGAAAGATGCCCTGGGATGCCAAGGGATCAAAGGCCATAGCGGCATCTCCCACAGCACACCAGCCCAGGCCGAAAAAAGGTGTCGTTATAGAGCTGCTCGCGTCCGCGATGCGGCCATTTCTTGGCTCTGTTCTTTCGGTATCGACTGTCAAGAGATGCCTCCTGACGGCGCTGGCTTCCTCCAGTTGCTCCCAAAAGGAAAATGAAGTCTGCGGCCTCTGCCGTTGCATCCTCATTAAAATGAGTTGATTAGATGTTGTTGGTGCCAAATACCACCAACCCTGTGGCGTGCTCTGCACCACGGAAAGCTTCAAACTAAGTCGCGTAGAAAGGGTGATGTACTGGGCCCAGAGAGGATGACTGACCTCACGGGTTGCCCCCAATCTCCTGGCAATCGTGCAGGCGCGTCCACTGGCATCAAAGATCCAACGAGCTCTCAATTGTGCCCGAGTGGTCTGGCCCGGTACGCGAACTTGCAGCAGGATTTGGTTGTCATCCCCCCGCTGACAAGAACTCACGAATCCAGCAATAGGTGCGGCCCCTTTTTTCCAGGCCTCCTTCAGGAGATCTTGCTCGAAGCGTGTGCGATCGAGCCACCAACCTGTGCCGTAAGGGTCTTGCAAACTATCCGCCGCCAGATGTTCGTGATCCGAGCCCCAGCAGCTGATTCTCTGATGCATGGGCAGGTGTGGATGTAGCACGTGTTCCATATTCATGAGGCGCAGTAGGCGGCGGCCGATGCCTGGGAGGGATTCTCCGACTTTAAAACTGGCAGCTTCACGCCAGATATCAATAAGCCCAACTTTGGCTCCCGCTTCTGCGAGGATGCACGCGGCCACCGAACCGGCGGGGCCACTCCCCGCGATTAAAAAGTCATAGTCGCCTGATGTCATTTGCTGTCTGATAGTCCTAATACCTTTCGAAACTCAAGATAGCGCTCTTCACTTTCCCATCCCGCGAGCTTCCAGCTCGGAATGACATCCGTGGGGTTTGCTGTGGCGGGTGTGGTCTCTTCCGTCACTTGATTCTCATTGCCGAAAAGAGACTCAAACTTGTGACTCTCCACATAGATCGTGGCAGGGAAATCTGGATCATTTTTCGGGCCCGGTCGGGCCATAATAAGGCCGGACTTGGAAAAATGAGTGACCATTTGCATGATAACATCAGCGATTTCGCCCTTAAAAAAACGCCACCAGGCATTGCGTCGCTCAAACGCTGCTTTGCGCACAGCCAGCGGCAGTTGTGGATTCATAACTTTTTCATAGTCGGATTCGGTCAAGACATGATTCGGTACGGTTGCAGGCCAGAAGCTTGGGATAAAGGGATCGAGATCTGGATTGTAACCGGCGACCTTACTGAAATCGTCATAGCCCGAGCGGCAGAAAATGGTGTCTCCTTGCCAAGGTATGGCCATCCATCGCGTCAGATCACCAGGCGCTTGAGCATAGAGTGGCCCGTTGAACTGTTTAAAAAACGCAAAATCGGCCATGGGTTCGATTTCTGATTCTTCAACCACGGCCTCCTCCTTTACGCGGCGCTTGATGCGGAAGGGAGCTCGATAAACGGACAGGTGCCGAAGGGGCCAAGTCAACTCACATCCAGGGTGGAAGGCGTCAGCAATGCAAAAGGAAAGAGCAGCTTCGTCCAATATCTGGGGCTGCTTATGGAGTGGAATGTTCTCAAGTTCTGTGGCAACTTTGCCGTCCGCCTGCCAATCGTCCTGGAAATCGCCGCTTAGCCAGCGTGATAAATGCAGTGCTCTCACGTGAGAGACCGTAAAATTCAAATGCGAGGATTTGTCGAAGGTACCGTAAGCGTCCCCATAAAGCATGGGCCAACGGCGATTCTCTTCCAGCCTTGTTTTGAGTTTTTCTGATCTTGGCGTCCGAAATTGCTCACATAGGCTTCGTCTTAATTCTAAATAGGGATCCCTTCCGCCGGAAGGTGCATTCGCTAGCTTCGCGAGCATCTCGGGGTCCATAAAGTCAAAGGTTTTGCCATGTCCGAAGAAATGATGGAATCCGGCATTGACCCAACCAAGTTGCGAAAGTCTCTTCAAAGCCGGTAGAATGTGCTGCTTAAACGAAGTATGTTCGGGGATTGGCAGCCATCCCTCGTCCACAAAAAGATCTTCCAGCATGTCATAGAGGGTTCTCCAGCCGACAATATCAGGAGCATAATTGGGTGGTGCGACGATAACCCAAGCCTCATCCACCGGAATATTGCGGCCGTCAATCACTAAGTCGGCTGATACTGGCCCATCACTCATGTCGTCATACCAGCCATCGGCGTTGTTGAAAGTGTCGAAATTGCTTTTATCAAAGACGGGCAAATTCTGCGGAGAATCAGACTTTCCTCGCCCCCCTAGAACGAGAAGCCTTCCCTCGGCATCCGTGCGCAGTTGTCCAAGGTACACGCTTTCATCATAGAAAGTCCCTGAGATTTCCTGTGCGATATTTCCCGCATTTTCCCCCCGGATAGTCATAGGTCCGGGATCAATTTCCAACTTTTGACGATCGGGTTCGTCTTTATTGCGCAGGGGTACCTTCGTCTGTGCGGCTTCGGTGATGTCCATGGCAACACTAAATCGATACCAAGCAGCCTTTTTATTGGCTAGATGTACATGCCAAGTTAACTCTCCGTGTTCAGGGAGTATCTCGGAGACGAGTTGATTCTGAGCATTGTAGCCATAAATGCGAAAGCGGGCGGCCTGCCTCTTTAGCGCTCCTGTTTCATCCCGGATGTTTTCCAGGGTCATCGGTGGTCCATCGATTATCTCTGGTCCGATATAATATCCATCCTCGCTATTTCCCACGCGAGCCACGCCTATAGCCGGATGAATAGCGGCACGAACGATGGTTTTATCTAAGAGGTCTGCACTCTGTGATTTCAGGTCATCATGAGAACCGGAACTGATCCGACAGGAGGAAAAGAAAGCTCCTGTGCCAAAAGCGCTAGACTTCAAGAGATGACGACGCGAGAGGGGGCGAATGCGTGAGAACTTTAAGGACACAATGGACTCCTAACGCGCAGAAATTCGGGAGGCACCCAAGCGAAAACACCCTAATTCTTTCATCGATTGAGCGCTTAGGCAAATGGGAAGATTCTCTATTTCCGGGTTTTGAACTCCTGGGTGTTCATTGGTGGGGAACTCTGCGCGGGGTGAAAACGTTCATATATTATGGTATTACCAGCAACGTAGGTAGGTTTTCATGAGCGCACTCGACGGGTGATCGGAGAACTCTTTCTTACAATTCGGGAATTAGTTTCCAGTTTTCTCCTTTATCGCAGGCTGTTCGTGGAGATGCCCCTTAATCCCCCCACAACTGTTCCAGTTCCGTTTTGCGCGTGTCCAAGCGCTGGGCAGAGAAACGGGCCTCCGGAAACTTGGCGAACTTGGGATCTGTCAGTCTTTGCCAGAGCTGCCGAGCCAAGGGCAGGGCTGATGGATCCGCCTGTAAGTCTTCAGAGAGTGTGTAGATCATGGTTGCCCAACCTCCAGTCGCATCCTCCCAAGCATCACGGGTTAAATAGCGGCTCGCGAGGATTTTCTTTTCCTTACCATTCGCTTTGCGCTCAAGTCCTAAGATGCTGAGGGCGCAGCCAGGATTGTCTTTCAATAGCAGGGGAAAGTGCTTTGCAAGAATCTGCTCGATCTCGTCGGCGGTATTGATGGACATTCCGTCACGCTCCCCGGCCTTTGCGAGTAACGGAAATTGCACCGAACAGAGATATTCCTGACTGTCTTGGGCTCGCACTTTAGCCAAAGTATACAGCCAAGATTGGTGTACTTTTGCCCCATCGCTCGAAAGAAAACGCACAAATTTATCATCTGAGAGCTCGACTGGGCCAAGATTTAGTGTCTGCTTGGTAAAATACTGGCTGAGATTCTGATTTTCTTCCCCCCAGCTGGTATGGAGATCCTCACTCTCACTTAAGTAGAGACCCAGATTGATCTTGGTATTTAACCTCGTGGATCGATGGGCAGCGGGAAGAAATTCGGTTGCTCGCTTGCGGTTCTTCAAAGTCATATAAATATTAAAGAGGATCTCCTTTGTTTCATGATCCAATTCTTGAAAAAGTAACTCGCGGTTCTTTTCAAAAAAGGATGACGCGTTATAAAGGTCTCCTTCATGGAAATGGGCATAAAATTTGGCGCGTTGCGTTTCTGCGGCCGGGATGTGGAAGTTTTGCAGGAAACGAGATTGTGGGTAACGCCCTTGAAAGGCGCGAATTCTGTCCAACATACCCTCGTTTCTCTCGCGCTCAGCAAAGGAGCTGACATGGCAAAAATAGGCAAGCTCAATGGCATCCGGATTTAAATGAGGATCAGCGGCTTTGTTGAAGAAACTGTCCAGCAATTCCCTACCATGGGAAAGATTGTTGCCTGCAAAGACGGGAAGCTCCAAACAGGCTCGCTGTATGTGGGCATATTGCGCCGCAAGACCCTCTGGGTAGGCATGAGAAACCTTGAAATAGGCTAACACAGCCTCTTCGCGCTCATTTAAGGCCAAGAGGACATCTGCGTAGCGCAATCTAGCAAAGGCAAGCATCAGTGGATCGATGTCTCGATAGGCCTCGGAATCGAGATAGGCCTCTAAAGCATATTCAAAGATCCTTCTCGCTTCTGGAAAGCGCCCAAGCCAAAAAAGCGATTCAGCTCGGAGAATGAGGCTTTGAACATTGACATCCAATAGATCGTCTGCGACTTGAGCCCCATATTGATAGACTTCTTCTGCCAAATCAAAATTGTTCAAATCGAAATAGATATCTCCAATCCTGTTGAAAATGGGGCCAATCTGTTCCGGCTTAGCATCAGCTCTGATGGCCTTGTCAAGCTCCGAAGCAGCCTCCTGATAGTTCTGAGCAGAGATGAATGTTTCGGCTTGAAGTTCGCGGAGCTGAAGTCGAAATTCCGTTCGGTTCTGCCCCGCGAGATACTCTAAGCCCGAGCTTGCTGCGCCATAGGCAGCGGCGAGACGCTCGGCTCTGTAGTAATGAACGGCCATGTTATAGAATTGCATGGGAGCCAGGCGATCAACATTGGCATCCACTCTATCTTTTTTTACTAGCAGGGCAATGGAGAGAAACTGACTGGCGTTGGCCATGATGGACTTGCGGTCGTTGTCTGTCATCGGTGTTTTGACCGCAAAAGTAGGATCGGAAAGCATTTGGGTGAAAGAAATACCAATCAATAGGTCCAGCCAACGATCAAATTCCACATCCAGACCATATTTTGATTTCGCCGCAATCCAAGTGGTTTTGGCGGCCATATAATCACCCTTGAGGAATTGCAAACGCCCGATGTGGTAGTGCTCCAAAGCTCTGCCCGTACCTTTGATAGGTGGGATCAAACGCTCTGCTTCTTGAAGGCTAAGATTATGAAAAGCAAAGCTTCGCTTAGGGAAGGGGTAAGGATAACGCCAAAAAAGGAAATCACTATTGGGTCGGGTTTCTTCCTTCAACGTGAAATCACCCACCAAGCGATAAGTCTGCACAATCGACTGCGCTGTAGGCTTGGCGCTAGGTTTTGGACTGGCAGAGGCACCAAGTTCTTGAGCGAATGTAGGGAAGAGGAGAGAAGCAAAGGCTAGTAGCCATGCGAGCCCGCGGCGCCGAATGAGACTCGGCTGAAGGGCGCCCATGGAGGTGCGAGCGTGCTGATTGTTTTGCCATTCTGGCGGGAGCTTCATGGATGTTCTCCTGTCCGATTGGCTTCGGCCATATTCTTTGATCCATGAAGCAGGCTTAGGCAGGCAGTCTTTGCCTCCCAGGCTCGGAGGAGGGCCGATGGGGTGGATGGCTATAGCGGCTCTATTGAGTGACGGTTAGCTTAAACGGCTTGAGAGTTTTGCTATGAAGGGATCCCTCTTTGGAAGATGACTGATTCGTTCCTAACGCCTATAGAATGCAAAGACGAGCCATCAAGAGACTAGTTATCCTAGAGAAACCGGAGTCGGGGGATGGAGCAAAGCCTCGTTAGCTCGCCGTAGGATATTCCC
>JBIKVD010000295.1:0-5438 GCA_044357055.1 Oligoflexales bacterium
CAAACCCGCTCCAGATTTCCAAGACGACCAATGGTATACGGTCAAGACTCTTGAGATGAAAGCAACCGGCCCTTATCAGTGGTCTTTTGATTCCAACGATTCGGCATTCCAAAATAATTCAGATGTGTGGTTAGCCCGCGGAATGAGCCGCCCCAAATCTCTTTTGAAATTTGATATCAAGATTTTGCTCCCCAATGGCGAAGTCGTTTGGGATAGGGGCAGCGAGTCAGCGCTGGGTTACTATCTCGCAGATACCGAAAAAGCAAACGGCTGCAGTATTTTCTCTCAGTTTTGTCCTTTGGCTGTTGAAGCCGTCGAGTGGAATGGCCGTTAGAGGCTCGCCGTCATCTTCAAAACGCAGCTCCCGTCATCTTGAGCGCAGCGAAAGACCCCGCAACCTAGATTCTGCGTTATACTCAGGTAGTGAGCTACTGACTCCAATACCATAACTGCGCGCTTCCCATGCTTGCTCCCACTCATCGTCGATAATTCTATCATAAATGCTAAGGGCTAGTCTTGCATCATCGGTTTGACCCTTGTCGACGCCGTCTATATTATAGGTCATTTTTCCAGGGTAGCTCGAGAATTTGTATTGTTTATCACTGGGAATGATCTTTGAAAAAAGCTGTTGAATGGTTAGCCCCGCAGTAGCAATCGTTTGAGTTTCATCATCGGTGGATTCTTCATCTGGCTTGGGCGAAGGATCTTCAGAAGTGGGAATGCTAGCTTCAGTGTGGGTGAGTTCTTCGTTCCACGACCACTTGGTTGGCCGATCGCTAGGGGTAGATCCTACTGTATCAGATTCGTAGTAAGAACCAAGAATGAGTTCTTGCTCGACAAGAGCGATGACATTGTGGGGAACTAATCCAAGATCGAGCAGCAGACTGGGGCACTCCTGTGCATTGAGAATGGTTCTTGTGCCTAAGGTCCAATCGGATTTTTTGCAGTATGAAAATCCGTTTAATGTTTCGACGGCTGCGACACTTACTGGCGTGACAGTAATGTCGGCATAGGAAAAATCGATCTCATGACCCATGGGCTGTCCCAGCTGGTCCTTAGCTGAGGCTGGTGCACCAAGCTTCGCTGTGCCGCTGATTTCTACAAGAACCGTGGCCATATCCGTTGCGCAAGCTAAATCAGTTGAGCCTAGAATCGTCAGCGCAAAGGTATCACCATCAAATTTTAGGAAGCGCTTCATTTGCCCTCCACCAGAGGCTCGATAGGGAGCAGAATTCTCGGCAGATTCGCGACACAAAGTAGTCCAGGTGCCAGCCAGAGAATTCAAAGAGAAGGTTTCCGAGCCAGTGGCATTTTCAGATTGCTCAGGCAATTCTTCTGTTTCCTCGATCTTGTCGATATCGATCGGGACTTTCTTGCTATCTCCTGAACCTTGGCATCCAAGTAGAGAAAGGAGTGATAGAAGGTAGGCATAGTAGCTGGTTGGGTGTTTCAGTGTTAAATACATATTGGATATCCTTATCTCTTAGACATGTCTCGAAGAATGAAAATAGGGAGACTCTGAGTTGGCCGCACTGAATATCGTTAGGAAGGCTTATGTTTCTGTTCGGCGCTGTTCGTCAGTGATGGCCGGGGCGGTGTGCGGGGGCAAAATCATGGCGGCATTTATGATGTTAAGCCAGCGAATGAACTGGACTTTTCGTCGTTGAGGAACTAGCCCTGGGGCGAGTCCGTGACCAACAGCACAGAGTTTTTGTCTCCGTAGAGGTCTGGTTCAAATCCGGATTGTTTAGGATCCGGCACCCAATCCTTGCCAATGACAAGAAACTTATAGAGGTAGAGGCCTAGCTTCAATAGCACTGTGATGAGCCATTGGCCACTTTTTTGGTCAAAAGTCATGGGGTGGGCGTCTGGTTTCCTGGCATTGAAATCTCCCACGAGGCTGGCCGTGGTGGATGTAGGCGTGGTTGCGGCATTGAATAGACGATCGACGATTGATTCGGCGATGACTTTGTCATTGGGGCCTCGACGGGTTGAGAAATCAACCCTAGTGGGACAGCAATCTCCTGCCGCGATGAGTTTCGACCTATTGGATAGCAGAGTCTTTCGCAGCCTTTCCGCGGATCCTGCCAGCTGACGGGATCTAGTTCTAGCTAGGCATTGCCGCGAAAGCGGCAATGCCTAATTACTGCTCCACACAGAGAATAAAATTCATCATGCTATCAGGGCAACCGCCCACGGCCGCCTTATAAATAGCTTCGCTGTTGACTGCGCCCGGGACACCGACTGCGGCAAAGCCACTGGAATCGTCAGTCCAATTGGTGCAATTGTCAGCACTGGCCGTCCAATCAGCTTCCAGGCCGGTATAATAGAAACCTGCAGAATTAGCCAAGGCATTTGTCAGGTCGAACTCAAAAATGCCATTGGCATTGGTCGTGCCGACAACGCTGACAGAATCCACGCTGTAGTATATCATATTCGCAGCCATAACCCAGCTGGCATCGACACCCATGTCGCCAACGCAGTTGGCATTCGTACAGGCTTTTCTGACTGTACCGTCGACGAGGAATGCTTCCCAAGTTCCGCTGTAACCGGCTGCGCTTGCACTGGAGTCGCAGGTCATGTCAGCTCCAGCGATTCCACCCATGTCGCCTGTAACCAGATCACTTGTCATGATGCGCTTCGCTGGGTCGCAGATGATGATGATATCGGTAACATCGGCAGAGATCTCGGATGCATAGTCGTTGATGAGCTCGCAGAACTGTCCGCTTGGATGTACGAGGGCTCGCACATCTAGCTGCAGGCCACTGGCAACTTCTTCCGTAAATAAGAAGGTGCCATCCGCCGTGATATCCAAAAGTTCATCGGTCTCATAGTTCTTTAGTTTCAAAGTTCCACCCGTTAACCCTGAAACGGTACCACCGACTGAGTATGTTTGAGTGACGACTGGGTCTACAACTGGGTCTACAACCACATCAACACAGGTGATAGTGACGACATCTGCTGAAGGATCAATGGCCTTGATCTGTGGAATAACGCCACCCACATAGTACCAGCCGTCCCCAGAGTCTTCGCGTTTGATCTCAGGGACATGACGTTCACGTTGAACTTCGTAGTCCTTGCTAGCGTTGCTGATTTCGCATGTTTGGCCCTCGGGATTGGTCCCGATGCTGAGGGAGAAATACCGTTTTCTCTCCTTGCTGGCTGTCAAGAGCGCTGTGTCGAAATTGCTTTGCTTATTGTATTCCGTAATTTCTTCGGCGGTTAAATCACGTTCTACGGAGGAATTGCTCAAGCCATTGATGGTGAATTCAACAACGGTATCTTCACTAGCGGCGCTAATGGTTTTTTCTTGCTGGTCGGAAGCTATTAACTTGAGATCACCGTTAAGGCCGCTGACGGTTGCGGAAAACTTATAGGTGTATTTGCAGTTACTTGTCAGCGCATACTCGCTGCCGGTCTTATCTGCTTTGTCAGTGACGTCAGGAACCTCAGATACGGCTACCACGGCTGGTTCTGGGGTGCAGCTGCGATTGGGGATTTGGGAGAGATCAACTTTCCATTTCGTGGCTCCCACTGGCAGCTCGAAATCCAACATCAAAAAAGTCCAAATATCAGCGTAGTTATTGGTCGAGGCGCCGGCTCGGTAAATCCATTTCGAAAAGCGAGAGACCGTCACAGGCATGTCCACCGTTCCGTCCGCAAGCGCCACCGGTGCATCATTGTCGTCGAGACCTTGCGCCGTCACTTTCACCGTATCTGGAAGAATGAGTCCGCTAAGGGTGCCGTCCAAGACCCGTATTGTCATCTTGCGGACGGTTTCGCCCGCAGCATTCTTCGTGATTTCGGCTTTCGAGGTTCCCCCTGCCTCTTTTTTTGGCTCGCAGCCTAGGACTGATAGAAGTGCTGCTATATGGACTAATCTACGCATTTACACCCTCTCTGGTTCAAAGTGAGTCATTAGAAACCAGCGTGTCGGCAGGATGTGAAGGCTACTTTAAAGTTGGAGTGGAAAATCCGGTTTTCCAGGTGCAGCACCCTAAGGTGTCGTAGGCCCTTTGGCTGTTTGAGTGGGCAAAAGGGTTCAATTTCTGGCCAAATTTTGCGAAAATCCCAATTTATAATACGGTCGATTGTGCTGAACGGCATACTCGTACCCTGGATTCGCAAAGGTGTTCTGCAGGGACTATTCCACCTTTACCCCAGCGTCCTTCAACTCTCCTTTCAGTCCCCACATTTTTCCAAGCAAGCGTGGGGCGTGGGAGCCGGCGTAAGCCATCACGAGGAATTTGATAAACCTGCCCAGGAATATAACGGCGGCGAGTTCTAGATAGGGCGTATTTGCTAAGGTCGCGAGAATCACGGCGGGCTGTTGCACGAAAGGAGTGACCGCGACGGCAAAGACCAGAAACATGCCGTATTTGTCAAAAAATTCCATAGACCAGGCCCATGATTTGGTTTCATTAATCCCTGGGAATAAATCAAGGATCCACGGAAGGCCTTGATACTCTACTAGCAGAGCCAAAACCACGGCACCCACCGTTGAACCGAGGGCGATGCTCAAAGCCAAGAAGAACCATCGCTTCGGCGTCAGCATGGAACTGGAGATCAGGATCCCGTCATTGGGAATCACGACGATCAGGTTATCAAGAGCCGCCAGCAATCCAATGAAGGGCGGATACCATAACCGGTTAGCATAGCGTTGAAGAAATTGCACGCTGGCTCGGATTTTCTCATGGAATCTTTCTGGAATCACTGGCAACTGCTCTCCTGTTTTATGGTCAAGTGGTCCCGCCCTTATTCGCTTCAAGCCTTGCCACATACCAAGAACTCAAGGCTGCCGTGAACAGAATGGAGAAGATCACGAGTAATGAGACCCAGCTGGGGATCTTAAACCAATCCATCACCAGCATCTTAATCCCGATAAATAGCAGAATCGCTGCCAGACCAGGTTTCAAGTACCGTAGCTTCCCGACCCAGTCGGCAAGGACAAAATAAAGGGCACGCAATCCCAATATAGCTAGGATATTCGAAGCAAAGGCAACGAAAGCGTCCTGAGTCACGGCAAAAACTGCCGGTATGGAATCCACAGCAAAAATGAGGTCGGTCACTTCGATGACGACGAGCGCGAGGAACAAGGGGGTCGCTTTACGAACGCCGTTTTCGATCAGAAAGAAGCGGCTACCGTCGAAGGAGTTAGTCGTAGGGATAAAGCGCCGGAGCAGGCGGAGGGACCAATTTTCTCCCACATCGATTTTTTCGTCGGTATCGCGCAGAAACTTGATCGCCGTTACAACCAGAATTCCCCCGAAGACATAGAGAATCCAGTGGAATAGGTGTAGCAGCTGGGCACCTAGGATAATAAAGAACGCTCTAAGGACGATCGCGCCTAGGACGCCATAAAAAAGCACTCGATGTTGGTGCTGTTCCGGAATCCGAAAGGAGCCGAAGATAAGTAGGATCACAAAGAGATTGTCGAC
>JBIKVD010000296.1:0-5417 GCA_044357055.1 Oligoflexales bacterium
TTTTCGTCTCGGGCCAGGTATTTCGCAGCCAAAGTTAGGTCGCCAAATCCCTCTTCCTGCCAAGGCCCGAGCTCTTGATAGCCGTTGTCCCTCAGCTTTTTGTTCAATTCAAAAACAGCGCCATCAATTTTTGCAAAGGCCGTTTGTGCGGCTCCAAATTGCCGGCGATCATCCTCGTGCAAACTCGCTAAGAAAGCCTTGGCGGTCGCGGATTCCTTGAACCCAACTTCGATATCTGTCGCAGTGCGATAATAGGGAATAGCAACCGCTAGGGTCAGCCGTTCTGTCAAACCATAAGCAATGATCGGAGCCGACACCTGCACATGCCCGCGCAAATCAGCTGAAAAACGGCCCAGACTGTCGTCCGTACCGAATTCACCCAAGAGCATGGCGCTTTCTAACATAGAGCGCTTAATGAGACTCTTTTCACCACGCAAGGCCCGCGCAAAAGTGAGTTCCTTGGACAATGGCTCAGAAAGCGGTACCGTTTCTCCGCCATCGTCGCTCTTATCCCTTAGGTGAGTATCCACAAACTTCAGTTGGAGGTTCCGCTTCCCTTTTGGCAACACTGCGGTCGATTCAAAGGCAGAAGCATGTACCGCACCCAAAGCCACAAGCAGCAGGATGGGATACCGATAGACAGTCCTTGAAAGCGAAGCGAAATCAAGTCTCGAGCAAATTGCGCGCATGATTAGATCCATCCACAAAAGTAATATGAAATTGAGCTGCAGGCTGCCAGCAGAGAACAATAAGGCTCAACAGGTCACAACAGGGGACAACGGGAACAACAAGGACTTCAGTCCTACTGGGCTCTGCCTAGGAGCTGGCAGCTTGCATCTAAAAAAACAAAAAAAGGAAAACAAACGAGGAACGGCACAATCAGATATTGGCCGCCTCAAAAAGGATACGATCGCGCTCTAGGCTAAGTTCAAAAATATTGCCTGGAGTTGGAGTGTAGCTGTCTTCTTCGTCCTCGGCTAGGATCTCCAAGGTCTCATCGATATTGCTTTCACCAATTTGCAAGTACTTGAGGGCATCTGCCTTATTTTGGTTTGCAAGAAAAGCCCTAGCAATATATCGGTAGTTATTGAAGAACTGGCGTCCGCCGCGCTCATAGACATCGGCTGGATGTTTAGGCAGCTCTAAGATCTTTGAATTCGCCCCAATGAGAATATCCAAAGCTCCTTGTTTGTCTGAAATGCCAAAGACGACTGCCAAAGGATTGGCTTTCACGCCGGAAAGAGAGCGAAGCACGCCACCACCTTCAAAAGTCTTGTCATTTAATGCCAAAGAAGGATTAAAAGCGGCGATCAGATCACCGACTAGAAGAGGACCCTTGACATTGGAAGCCTCGATCTTAAGAGCCAGACAAGCCATGCGCCAGTAGTAGAATTGAGCTTTGTACTTGCCGCTATCGCTCGCATAGAGAGTTTTGAGATCGGGAGCGTCAACACTGATGAGATTGGCTGACTGCAAGCATTGATCAAAGGTTCTCTTCCGTGCAGCACCGAGATTGTTGGTTTCTTTCGTCCACGAAGCGAGATCTAGACTCGCTTTGTACTCATCTTTCACGAAATTTCTTAGAACGTAATCCCCGTAGAGAATGTGCATTCTATTCATTTGGGCTACGGCAAAAAACAATTCGTCGACCGTTAAATTGCCAGCCTTCACTAGGTCGCTATAAGCTTTGACAGTGTCTTCATAATGATCAAAGCCTTTTTGACGTTGATCAAACATAGCATTTGCGGCCGTAAAATCGGCAGCACTCACGTGCGTTGTAAACACTGCCAGCAAACCACAAAATAAATAACGCATTCCTAACATAAATCCCCCTAACTCAGATTGAATCGCCTGACTTAAGTTCCTCCATAGGCGGAACCAGCGAGTGCAAATAGTACACCCCAAGGCCAGAATATGTCCATACTTTTCACCTAAATTATTATAATTGACAGGCGTGTCATTTTAGACATAAGTCATTACGAGAGGTTAGGTATGCTATGATCATAGAGCCTAAAATGTTGGAGTTGCGTTTGGATCAGAATACGCGCAGGCATTATCGAATTCCCTATCCCGTCGCAGCGCGTCCAGAAGGAAGTTTCGCTGGAAAGCCTTTTTTTGTCGTGGACTTATCTGAGGAGGGAACCAAGATCCAGTTCGTAGATAGCGTGCAAATGCCAAAAGGTCAGTTGATTCGCTCTCGGATTAAATTTCAAGATGGCGAGGTTTTTGAAATCACGGGAAAAGTCATCAGACAAGAAAGCCCGGTCTTGATCGTCGTGCATCTGATAGAAGGAATCCCACTCAGCAAAATCATGTCTGAGCAGCGCTTTCTTATTCAGTCCTTTCCCAAAGGACTGACCGAGCCGGACAATGGAGACGAACATTCGGAGGATTAAGACGGCAGTTTTTCTCAGCGTCAAGATGACGCCCCTTCGCCATTAGAAGACGAATTTTTAAACTCCTCTTCCCCTCAACGATGGTTTGGCTGAAACCATATCTTACTCAGCAGCGGCCGGTTCCACAGGCGCCAATGCTTTTACTTTTGGCTTTGCTATCTTGCCAGCTTCGACCAGTATTTTTGCTTTATCTGCGCCATTGATCGTTCCACCACCGCGCTTCATCACGGTCCAACGTCCATCATCACGCTTGACGATGCGATGATTTGCAACTGCTGCCTTCTTTTTAGCCACGACTGTCTCCCTATTCTCTTTCTATGAATCATTTCTTGTTTTCTAAAGGCATCGATCAAAAGGCACGTTGAGTGATGCCAGCCATTATGACAAGGTTGATGCGCCCAATCTATGCCTAAGTCAAAGAATGATCTACAAAACTCTGGAACCTACGTCAACCAAAGGTGTAAACTGACACGGATATCACTCAATCTAGAGACAGAAGCACCGGCGCCTCATTCACCGGTAGAAAGCGACCCAATTTATCCATGGAAGCCAACCCCAAAGCCAGCCATCCACCAGAAAATCCTTGGGTAAATCTCGCGATCAATATTGTGATTCCTATTTTCATTTGGACCAAGGGGTCTTCACCCGAGCATCTGGGTCCAAAAGGGGCTTTGCTTCTGGGGCTTGCCTTTCCCGTTGTCTACGCCTTGTACGATTGGATTCGCTATCGTAAGCGTAACCTCGTCTCCCTTTTGGGAATTGTATCTCTGTTACTGACGGGTGGCTTAACACTGTTGCATGTTTCCCTTTTATGGTTTGCCATCAAAGAAGCAGCCATTCCCCTCGTGATTGGTATCTTTGTTCTTATCTCCATGAGAAGCCAGACCCCGTTTTTGCAGGCTTTTCTTTTTAATGATCGCCTTTTTCAAATCGATCGAATTTATGGGATTCTCGATCAACAGCAAAGACGGGCTGAATTCGGAAGGACCCTGCAGGTTACCAATCTTATCGTAGCTGGGTCCTTTTTCCTGAGTTCGCTCATCAATTATGTTTTGGCGAGAGTGATGCTAAAAAGCGAACCTCAATCGGCCGCCTTCAATGAAGAACTCGCAAAAATGACGGGGATGAGTTTCCTGGTGATCACGCTACCAAGCATGGCAGTGCTGGCGGGAGCTCTTTTCTATTTGCTCAACTCTCTCAAGCGCCTCACAGGTCTCCAGTTTGAGGAAATCATGGGGGAGCAAAAGGCCAAAAGTCTCACATCCTGAAGACGAGAATATAGTACAAAGGATCACGGCCCCCTGGGGAGCGAAGCCGGAATCGCTGACAGGTGAATGGCTACGAGTTCAAGGATGGACAAACAAAGCGATTGATGCCGTAAACGGGTCTGATGGCTCAAGATCACTAGGGTCCTTGTTCTGGCATCGCGCAGAAACTTGCAGAAAGCCAGGATTCGAAAGTGTGACGCGAAGATTTTCACCCGCTTCCAATCGCTCTGTCGCTAAATACCAACGAGGGGTCATGTTGGAATCGGGACAAAAGGCGCTGGCGATAAATTCTTCCCCAACCCTCAAGGTAAGCGAAGCAGGGCGGATAGAAAAAACATGCTGTCTCTGAGATTGAGCATTCCAACTTAAGGTCAACTCCGATCTTGCGATCACATCATCTAGGCCGTAAGCAATACCAATAACGTGGTAGGTGCCGGGCACAAATAAAGTAGTCTCTGCTAGCAGAGGGTCTTGCCCACCATCGCGCTCGGCCACCAAAGTAAGGTCGTCATGGATGAGATAAGAAACTCGAGAGATACCCGAGTATTTCTCGCCCAAGGGGCTCAACTTCCCGCTGCCCACAAAAGGGACTAAGCGAAGGACTCGAGCGTCCCTTGGAGCGTCTTGAGGGATTATGAGTTCTGCGTCAAAAGCAAAGGCAAAGCCCTGGATCTCGCTTTCCAGCTCAAGATTGGTCCCCTCGAAAGGGTCTCCAAGCGTTTGCAGGGGCGATAAGCCAGATGGTGCTTGCTCCTTGCAAGCAAACATGTTCAAGCAGGCAGCAGCCATCAAAAAGCAAAAGAAAATTCTCGCGCCTTTGAATGGGTGGCCTCCCCCCCGGCGAGGGCTAAACCATGTGCTACAAGCCGTACGCATCCTGTTATCCTCTCGAAAAAGACCATATTCAGTCCTCAACGCTTGATAATCTTACATTATTTTTCTTTCCAAGGCTTCAAGACTTGTTGTATGCTGTGTGCATAACTCAAACGGCATCAATAAATAGCAACCCAACATTGTAGGATTCAAGATGATGCGTGTGCAGAATTTAGTGCGCTGGGCAGCAGTATGGATTGGAATAAGCTATTTAGGAGGATGTGCCACCTACTCAACCTTAAGGGAAATCAAATTGGTTGGCTTTGACGAAGACGTCAGCAAAGGCAAGTCCGTCGGCCAAATTGAAGGTGGCGATTGTGTGTATCACATTTTTGGTCACTGGCTTGGCGGGAATCCTACGATTAGCCGAGCCTTTGCCAATGCCAGAAAACAAAGGACGACGGGTGTCGCGGACGCCGTGGGTGGTGATACTTCCCAGGGAGATCCTCTGCGCTACATTAACAATGCTCAGGTCACGAACGATGGCTTTGATGCTGTCGTCTTTGGCAAAAGTTGCATCATGGTCACAGGGATGGGATTCAAATGAGTTTCTTTAGGCTTATGAAAAATATGTCCATAGCATTGGTGGCATTGAGTTTCACGGCCTGCGCCAGCAAGGTATTAATCCTTCAATCGCCGGTGGTTTCGATGAACAAGAACCACTCTGAGCCTGGCACGAAACTCAAAGAGGGTGAGAAAGTCGATGTGCGATGGTGTGTCGATGATAAACCTGTCAAAGAAAACGATGATGGCAGCCAGCATTATGGCATGATCGATCAAGCCATTCTCAAAGCCCATCAAAAGACCAAGGCAGATTTCTTTCTCGACAATCGTTTTTATCAAACCGGCCAGTGTGTGCAGATGCTAGCTGTTGCCGCGC
>JBIKVD010000297.1:0-5409 GCA_044357055.1 Oligoflexales bacterium
ATCAGCATGATCTTCAAGGTCACCCGAAGTGACTATCTGCAGTGGGAAGCCGTCGTGACCCACGCCAAGGTGCAAGAGCTACCCAACCCTAACTCTTCTTCAGAGACTCGGGCTCTGTCCTCCTTTACGATTGGTCTCTCTGTATGCTTTCAATGATTTCCACACCCTGCTGACCGAGACCAAGTTGTTCAAAGGAATGATTTAACGTGCTAACATGAATTTCCGCGACTACTTGATTGACGCATTTTGGAGGACGAGAGTTGGAAAATTTTAACATTACCGAGAAACTCCTTAATATGACTCTGCTGGGAACAGAGTGGGTGCTGTGGTTACTCATTTTTCTCAGCATTCTATCCGTGGCGATTATGCTAGAACGCGCCGTCTTTTTTGTGCGCACGCGCATCGACTTTGAAACCTTTGCCAAAGCCTTCGGTGAGAAAGTCAGTAACGGAAAATTCGACGAAGCTGTGACTCTTTGCGAGCAAAGCCCCTCCTTTGAAACGGAGACTTTGTTGCAAGGTTTATCCATGCGTGGGAGAGGCTCCAAAGCGATGGAGGACACGATGTCGGCTTATATGGTTGGAAAGCGCCAAAGCTTGGATCGTGGATTGATGATCCTAGGAACTTTAGGCAATAACGCACCGTTCATTGGGCTGTTCGGCACAGTTTTAGGGATTATCAAGGCCTTTAATGACCTTGCCTTAACACCCGAAGGGGGCCCATCAGTAGTGATGGCCGGAATTTCGGAAGCCTTAGTAGCGACAGCTGTAGGCTTGTTAGTGGCCATTCCTGCTGTCATTGCCTATAACTCGTTTCAGCGTTTTATTAAACGGCGTGTGGCAAATACGGAAGCCAGTATCAAGATACTCATCAGTCAGATACAACATTAGCAAGCATCCTGAATGACAATAGGTGGGTCCGGCTCCCGGCCCTCAACTTTGGCTCAATGAAAATGGTTCCAGTGTGTTCATTCTAACGAGGGTCCTATGGCAGGAATATCAGGCGATCGCGACGACGAAATCACAGACATCAATGTCACACCTCTCGTTGATGTCATGCTCGTTTTGCTTATTATTTTTATGGTGACGGCCAACTATATCACCAGCCAAGCCATCAAAGTTGACCTGCCTGAAGCAGCGACTGCAGAGAATCAATCTGAACGACAAGAACTTAATTTTGTCATCGACAGAGATTCCAATCTCTATATGAATGGGGAGCCACTCTCCTTTGACGCTATCGATGCAGCACTCCAGAAAAGCAAGGCTGAAGCGGGCAGTAAACCGGTGCAAGCACTGATTGGTGCTGACCGACTAACTCCCCTTGGTTCGGTCATAAAACTCATTGATGCTGTTCGCAAAAACGGTATAAATGAGTTTGCTTTGAACGTCGATGCTCCTGAATCAGAGCCAAGTAAAATTCAGTGAATGATATCGCCAGTGGTCCCTGGAACGAGGTGCGAGCTTACGGTTAGCGACAGCTAATTTTGTAGAGTCAAGAGTACCTAAAAGAAGTTTGGAAGGTCGGCTACCATTTAGATTAACCGCGCAACACATGAAGGCCTTGCAGCCGATGACTCATAAATCAGATTTCTCATCAACCAATCTCCATAATTCGGAAAAAACATCAAATGGCGAGGGGCCTCTCCCTTTTCAGCCTGTTCGTCTCACCTGGGACCATGTGCGGGAATTCCTCTTTGAAAAGATCTTTATCACCACACCGTCCAATTATTATAAAGAGCATCCGAAATGGCCGGGCCTGGTTGGCTTAGAGCTAGAAGCCATTCCCCTGGATATTTCCGAACCTTCCCCGACGGGGACAAAGGACCATCGGATTGTGATTCCGAATGACAAAGGAAACATCCGATTAGCGCAAAAAGAGGGAAATCTCCGCCGCGTTTTGCTAGGAGCCGCACAAAAACATGCTTGGGAACCCCGCTTTGAAGAAAGTACCCCTTCAGAGTCTTCGCCGCTTTTGAGTCTCAACTTAGGACATGAGGATCAGGTTACCTTTGAGCCTGGGGGACAACTTGAGATCTCGACAAAGCCCTACCCCTGCCTTAACCAAGCCGCCGAGCGTCTGATACATGTTCAGGCTCAACTGGATGCCGCTCTAGCAGAACAATCGTTAGAGCTGCTTCATCTCGGCATCAATCCCTGGCTCAGCCCTGAAGAAATCGGCTTGCAGATGCTGAAGCCGCGCTATCAAGCGATGACCAGATATTTTGGCTCGATCAACGAGGGGATCGGGCTGCGAATGATGCGCCAGACCTGCACTGTTCAAGTCAATCTTGACTTTGGCCCTGACGAGGCCACCTTAGCCAAACGCCTACTCGCCGCCCAGTTCATCGCCCCTTTTGCTACGAGTATCTTTGCCTACTCGCCCTATGTGGATGGGAAGAAAACCTCCTTCAAATCCATGCGTGCGGAGATATGGCAGCGCATTGATCCCAGTCGCACCGGATTTTTACCTACGGACAAAATCCTCCAGGCATTAAACCGGGAAGCTTGTGTGGGAGAATTTGAGCACTTTCTTGCAAACTCCCAAGTGGTCTTTATCCCAGCACTTCAATACGAGGTACCAAGGAAACCTCTGAAATTCGCTGACTGGTTGGGACAGGGCTATAAAGGGATTTTTCCAACTCTGGATGATCTTAAGGTCTGCTTGTCTCTCCTCTTTCCTGAAGTCAGAACCCGGGGGTTTATCGAGCTGAGATCCATCGATTGTCAGGCGAGAATCTGGCAGTTTGTGCCAGCCGCATTCTATTGTGGTTTGCTCTATGACTCTGAAAACCTCGATTTGATCCTTGAAGAATTAGCCGCTCTTTCCGCTCGGGATTCCAACCTTCAAAACTTCTGGTCTAATAGCCGCTTCGGGCTGCAAGATCCCTTTAACGCCAAAATGGCTGATAAATTGATGGGAATGTCTCTGTCGGGTATTTCTAGGCTGCCAAAATGTTTTCGCAGCGAGCGTCTTCGTAAGGATTTGCAAACTTACTATGGCTATTTTACTCAACGCGCTCGCACTCCAGCTGATGATCTATTGGACATCTGTCAGCAAAGAGGTCAAGCTACTCCGCGGCTTGGAGACATTCGCGCCTTGGAAGCGCGGTGGACAGAAATTTAAGGGGCGGAACGTTTGGCTTAAGAGCCTTGATCTTAGCCACCGAGGGTAGCACTGGATCGGCCAAGCATGGTTTCGTTTTGATGGTAATTGCCTGGTCAGGCAAGGGAGAATGATAAGCATGGAACGTCAGGGTCTTGGAACCGTTGGTCAGGAATTTGTGGATACGGATTTACCAGAAGATTTTGAGGCGGCGGGAACGACGGATTCAGCCGAGGATGGGGTAAAGACCACTGAAGATCTGGAAAATTATATTGATGACATCACCGAAACAGTCAGGATTGGCGTAGACCAAAGCATTGCTATCTTAACGCCTTGGTTTTTTAACAATATGCCGCGCGTATACTACCAAACCACACCACGCCCGGAAAAGGTTAGGCATTTATCGGCGATCATCACCGGCCATGTTTTTGAAACGAAGCAAACGGTGGAACTGTGGGATCGTAATAAAACCAAGGTTACTTTTATCGGACCCGGTAGTGACCGCAATATTCTCGTGGAAATGGCCCATCGCTTATTGCAACACCCTATTAAAATGGGTTCCTTATACTTTTCCCGCGACAAACTGTTATTTTTGTCGACCTTCTTTTGTTCTGCCCATCGCCCACTGGATATGAAAAACATTCGTATCACCGAAAAAATTGACCGAGCCCGGATGTTGCTTGGGCAAGAGTTTCCGGATCCCAGCGAAATGGAAGCTATAGAGCATTTTCTCCAGACCCTCGACAATGATTTCGTCACCTACGCCACAGCAGCTCGCATTCAAATCACTTATCGCATGCTGCGCCACATGTTACATCACGAGGGTGCTCACACCATCCTGGAGCCCATTGAGAACTCTCGCTCCGCCCGACTGATTCTCGGCGTAAAAAACGCCGTGGCCCCGGAATTGTTAGAAAACGTCCTGCACATGATGAACCGCTACGAATTCAACGTGGTTCGCTCCTTCGTCATTAATTTTGCAGAAGGATACCGGGATCAGGTAAGTATCCTCCATTTTATCATCAATCATCAGGGCGGGGAAAAGGTCGATCCCAATATGCTCGCGGTCCGCAAACTAAATAAGGCCATGCGTACGATCGGTTGGGTTGATACGGATGAATATGCGTCTTTTATCAAAGAGCCCTTAAATTTTTCTATTAATGCGGCAAATTTCGTCCGCAGTCTTTCGGCCTGGGTGCATATCCTCTTGGGTAAGCAAAATCCCTATTACTACTCTGAATACAAAATCCGTTTAACTTTCTTTAAACACCTGACCATCACCAGACTTATGGTCGACCTGTATCGGGGGCGCTTTGACCCCACTTTGAATCCTTCTGCAGGTCAGAGCAATTTAGAAACGATAAAAAACCAACTGGAAAAGGAACTGGCGAATCTGCTGGATGAGGTGGAAGTCAATATCTTCAGAGAGTGTCTGAATTTTATTGAAAATATTCTAACAACGAACTACGCCATGCCAACCAAAACTGGATTAGCCTTCCGCTTAGATCCGAAAGTCTTGAATGCCAAGTATTATCCGCAAACCCCATTTGGCATCTTTTTCATTGTTGGCAAAGACTACCGCATGTTTCACGTCCGCTGGAAAGACATTTCTCGAGGTGGTCTAAGGGTGGTCATCCCTAGAACCGAATCGGAATATGATTTTGCCCTTGCTGGTCTCTTTGACGAAGTCTATGGACTCTCTTACGCACAGCAGATGAAAAACAAGGATATCCCCGAAGGGGGCTCGAAAGCTGTTCTATTACTCAAGCCCAATGGCCATCGCGATCAAGCAGTGCGCGGTGCCGTGAACGCACTCTTGGATCTCTTGGTTAGTTCCGACGAGGCACACGAAGATACTCCTGCCGGCAAACGCTTATCTTTTTACAATCAGGAAGAAATCATCTATCTGGGTCCCGATGAAAATATTACACCCGATTTAATCCGTTGGATCCCAGAGCAGGCTGCTCGAAGAGGATATAAATACTCTCGAGCTTTTATGTCCTCGAAGCCAGAAGACGGCATTAACCACAAAGAATTCGGGGTAACTTCCGAAGGTATTCATGTGTTCATCAAGAACACTCTGGAGTACTTGGGCATCAATCCCGATAAGCAAAATTTTACCGTCAAAATCACGGGCGGGCCCGACGGCGACGTCGCCGGCAATCTCCTTAAGATCCTGCACCGTGAACATGGTGAGAGAGCACGCATCCTTTCCATCGCTGACGGTCTCGGTTGCGCCTATGATCCAGGAGGGCTTGACTGGGCTGAACTCTTGCGTTTGGTTCAAGATGAAAAATCGATCGCCTT
>JBIKVD010000321.1:0-4949 GCA_044357055.1 Oligoflexales bacterium
GGAATCACCGCCACGTCCGGATGAGAATTAGGTCATCAGACGGGTCCGCAACTTTGTTAAAAGATTTCAACACTGTCGACAAAATAATCTTCGCGCCCTAGTTGCACTGCTCATGGTCAAACGAACCACTACCGTCTGGCCGAAGATTTTCGCGGGTAACCATGCCAAAGTTTTAAGCAAGGGCACCTGGATCAACAGAGTCTCCCAAGCTTTCTCATCGTGAAATAAGTCTTCCTGGAATCGGACGGCTAATTGGCTCCTTGGTGAACTTGGTTCTGCTAAGCTGTAGGGCAGGCTGTTAGGTCTGATGTGCACTAAACCGGCAGAGAGCTTATGTACGAGCAAGGCTAGATTGCGGCATAGAAGGCAGCTTTCATCGTAGTAGAGTGTCAGCTGAGGAGAGCTAGGCGCAGTCACCACAGATCCTCTTCGATGTAGTCCGTGGCATCCTCCTGTTTTGGTTCGGAACCTTCTTCCTTTTGCTCTGCAGTCGAGCCTGTTTCTTCCGGAAATTCAGGGGGGCTCGGCTGCTCGGTGCTTTCTAGCAAGTCATCCGCAGCTGGAGGGGTGCCTGACGCCGGAGCGGAGGTTTTGCTCTCAGTTTGCTCGGAAGGTTCGTCGGGTGGAGTTTGGTCGGGCGCATTCATGTCGGGAGAGGCCGCTGCTACTGGAGGTGTCTTTAGCGCCCCGTCCCCGAGGTTTTGACTCTGCTCATCCACCTTTGAGGGAGCAATATCGTCCTGCTCCTCACTTTGGGTGCGGAAAGGACTAAAAACCTTCAGCGGCTGCCAGGTTCCGCGACTTGTATCAGAGGGGATTCTAACCACAGCAGACACACTTCGTCCAACCCCATGGGCAAATTCTGATTGGTATTCCTCACCCGTCTGATTGAGGTTGGTGGCGTTAAACTGCTCATAATCCTCAGAACCCGCTACTTTCAAAACCAAACCTCTTGGCAAGTCAATGCTTAAGGGTGTGAGGCTACTCGGGCGGCGAAGAGGCCATTCCTTACGTGAAATCAGGCTAAGATCGAGGTTATCCAGGTAATCAGCATATTTCTTTTTATCGATCGCAACCTTGGCAAAATCGGTCCAGACGGGAAGGGCCCCCATACTGCCGGATACCTTGAATCGGCCCTTGCGCATCGTTGCGGGGATATCATAGCCGACATAGGCTGCTATAACATAGGAGTTTTCAGGATTGAGAGGATCACCTTTGACCGTTGGGTAAGGCATAAATCCCGCGAAAGAGCTGGTATTGTAGTCGTTCGTCGTTCCCGTTTTGCCAAAGGCCGGGACGCGGATCGCTTGCCCACCTAACTCGCCTTCCTTGGGATCAACATGAAGCTCGCCTCTTGCCCGGCGTCCGGTTCCATTGGTAACGATTTTCTCGAGAATCTCGCGCATTTGCAGCGAGCATTCATGGGAGGCCAGTTGAAATTCTTGTGCCCGGGGTGCATAAAGTTCCTTGCCATCTCGATCTACAATGCGTTTGATCAGGTTAAGTTGATTCTGCGCTCCATCGTTAAAGAAGCGATAGCTGCGGCCGGAAATGAAGGTTTGATAGATCTTTGCTACCTCAGCAATGCTGACCACGTTAGAGCCAAGAGGAAAGGAAAGCACAGGCTCTAGCTCGCTGCGCACTCCCATAGCCTTTGCAAGCGCGACCAGATAGTTGAGACCAAGCGCGACACGAAAATCATGGTGCTGGTAGTATCCATTAAGATCGTAAGGGTCGCTCTGTCGGCGCACATCCTCGAAACGTGAGTTTAGGGCTCGTGCAATCGCACCGTGGATTTGATAGGGCAGGAATCCTTCTAGCAAAACCTCATCCAGAGTCATTTTTACAGATTCAAACCCCGACGAATAGGAGGAGGAGCCCCAAACTGCCTGAACGTCGTACTCATTGAGAGCCGTACCGGCAAATGGGTTGAACATATTGCTTTCCGTTTCTGCGGAAGAAACGTTCAAGGGCTCCTGATCGAACACGCGATAATAAGCTAGCTCGGGCCTTCTGCCGAGGGAACCGAGTTTGCGAAACCTTTTGATCAGTCCGCCAACGTTTGCGTGCTGTGCGGCGGCATTGGCCCCATTTACATCGACAAACTTCTGGATTTCCTGCCAGTCCCTTTCGAGCTCTGCAGCAAGGCGATTGTGGCGAAGAAAATTGTTTTTAACGAGCTTCAGCCGGATTGCTCGCTCTTTTTCCGAATGGACTCTCTGAAACCCTGGCTGCGAAAATTGCTGCAGTTCCTGTTCAAAACCCCGGCCATACCACATTTTGTTAACGGAATCGATGAGGTCCGCGCTACGAGAAAAGGTTAGGTCTGGAATCACGTCTATCTTAATGGCGTTCTGCAGTTGTTGCTCAGAAATGCCGTCCGCGCTTAACTCGACGCCAATTTTTTTGGCTACCCGGTAGTGAAAATCTGCAGGAGCCTCACCCCCAGTAGGAAGAAGGTCCATAAATCCCATGAGTTGCTTGAACTGTTCAAAGTTTAGTTTCTCGACTAAGCGGTAGGTGAGGTGCACGCTTGCCAAATTTTCTGACATGATGCCAGCCCATAATATCGAAGTTTTGCGGTAGGGGCTGGGATGATCTGGTTTGGGAAAATAGAGTTGTCGTTGGTAGGGAAAGACCTGTCGCTGGTTATCAATATTGTCGAGAATAGACCAACCGAGTTGGCAAGCCCCATAATACACGACGGTTTTGAAAACGCTACCGGGCTGCCTTCTGGCATCCCAAGATCTATTGAATCCAAGCGAATCAAATCCCGGAATCGCCGCTCTGACTTCGCCATGATCGATGGCAATGAGTCCGCCATTAACTTCTGGCTTGTGATGCAGCTCCATGACGCCATGATCGCCGTTTTCGTTGACTTCTAGAGCCTCAACGTAGACTACATCACCGACCTTCATGGTTTTCAACAGGGTTTTTAATTCCGTTTCAAAGCCGCGATCCGTCGCCAAATCAATGAGTTTTGCATGGCGAATCAAAGACTCCAAGGGAACGGTCCCCTTTGGTAAGCCAAAATCAAGGGTGAGTTCGGCATCCTTTTCCGAGCCTTTTATTTCCGAAATCTTGCCATAGTAGAACTGGTTTGTCTCAAGGCGACGCGTGTGCTTGAACTGCTCGGCGGGTTCCGCTTTAAAGCCTTTGAGCGTTGTTTGCAGATTCGATAATCGTCGGCGCATGACTAATTGGCCCTGATCTTGAAGGTCGTGATCAATGGTGGTGATAATTTTCAGTCCCGCACGGGAAAGATCATCCAATGACTCGACGCCAATATCCTCGAAAATTTCCTGGCGGTTTAATTGCCGCTTAATTAAATCGAGAAGTGAAACTTCGTTGCTACCAAATTTACCTTTCTTAAACGGGACTGGCGTTGATAGGGCGGTTTCAAATTCCTCCTTGCTTAGAAATTGTTGTTCGTACATCCGACGAAGGACGTAATTTTTTCGTTCATTAGCGTGGGCAATGGCCTGTTCTCTCGCTTCTTTGGTGAATTTGATAAAAGGATTATATTTACTCGGAGCTTTGACAGAGCCCGCAATAAATGCCGCTTCTATCAAGTTAATTTCGGCGACGGACTTGTCGAAATAGTATTCCATGGCAATACCGATGCCATTTCCATTTTGCGCGACGTGAAACTGATTGAGATAGAATTCGAGGATTTCTCTTTTGGAATACATGCGCTCAAGCTGGATGGCAGCGATCCACTCTTTAAATTTTCTTTGGAAGGTTGGGTCCCAGCGATTGATAATATTTTTGACCGTTTGCTGGGTTAAAGTTGAGCCGCCCTGGCGGAAGCGGCCTAACTTGACTCCTTCGACAAAGGCGCGAAAGATCGCCATAGGGTCGATGCCTTTATGGTCGTAAAAATTCTTGTCTTCACCGGCAACTAAGGCTTGGAGCATGACCTCTGGGATCTCGTCAATGGGCACATAGCGACGATGGGCGTTTTCAAAGAAGCTACCGATGGGAGTGATTTCATCTTGAAAATAAATGACGGATTCCTCGTTGATCTTCGCCATGATCACGGATTTTTTGAGGTTGTTATCTTCTCCCCAAAATACCTGGTAGAGGATGACGGACAGAACTCCGAGGCCTATTGAGAAGGTAATCACGAGGGACAAAAGCAAGCCCATGATGGGCCAGTGCAAACGATTGAGCATGGGCATCCTTGAAAAACTCTAGCTGTCAATTTGACCGAGTGACGCAATGGGCTAGGATCTATTGATATTACAGCAAGTTGCTTGGCTCAACAATCGCTCCTGTCACCTTATCAAACAGCCTTTGCCCGGTTTTAGGTCCATTCTTGACAGCTTGCATCCTGGGACTTATCTTGCCTTGGTCATTATGACAGCAGTAGGGTCGTTCGCGGGTTTTGCCGGTGAGGCCATTTCCATCATCAACATCAAAAAGAAGGAATAGAGACCATGAGCGAAAAGGGTCATATCAGTATCCATGCGGAAAATATTCTGCCGATTATCAAAAAGTGGCTCTATTCTGAAAAAGAAATATTTTTGCGTGAACTGATTGCGAATGCTTCCGATGCCATTCAGAAATTAGCAAAAATTTCCTTGGTGGAGACCTTTCAAAAAGAAGTGCCTGAAGCAAAAATCGAAATCTTGCTGGATAGGGACCAAAAAAAACTCACCATCCGTGATACAGGCCTGGGTCTAAGCGCTGACGAGGTCAAAAAATACATCAATCAGGTTGCTTTTTCAGGGGTCAAAGATTTTGTGGCCAAATACCAGGGCAAAGATGCGGATGAGCAGATCATTGGGCACTTTGGGTTGGGATTCTATTCCGCATTTATGGCTGCCGAACGGGTTGATATCCAAAGCCTCTCCTATCAAGACGGGGCGGAGCCCATTTATTGGAGTTGCGATGGGACGACAGAGTATGTGCTAGAGAATGGGAATCGCACCTCAGTTGGCACCGAT
>JBIKVD010000298.1:0-5389 GCA_044357055.1 Oligoflexales bacterium
AACGATTTGTCTGACTCCATTGTACATGACAATAAAGGTGTTCGGTAGGACGCTGAAAAAACTTTAGTGCGAGCGGCATCCTATTTATTGGGGCTGGCAATAGACTAGATTTATTGAGAAATTATTATAAGGTGCGAAAATCTGTGATCATAGAAGTCGTTCCCTAAATATAAGGTTTCCACTGAATGATTTTGCGGATGCGCAAGTATCGCAACATTCCCATGGCATATGCATTGGTTAGGGCCTATGCGCGGGATAAGTTAAGCCTATTCCATCGCAGCCCTCTTGTCGGACCCTTATCTCTCCTTATAAATATCCTTACGATAGCTAGGCAGAGAGCTAGGTTTCACTCGCAGGGGCTCGCTCGGGGCGGTGGTTTTAATAGCTTCTACCTTTCCCTGCTGGATTTGATCCAGGTCAGAGCTAGCTAGCTTCTCAAAAAGAACGGGGTCACTCTCGCGGATTTCATCGAGTACGACTTTCTTGCTCGCTTTTTCCAAGGCTGCGAGCTGAGTTTGCATAGTTGTGGGGTCTTTTGCTTGTTCAGGCTCAGCCTCAGGGACCTCGCCGCCTTCTGCGGCTGGCTCTTGTCTCAGCGCCGCGACTTCCTTTTGCGCCAAGACCTGGGCTTTGGCCAGCTGAATCGCGTCCGGTTTCTTGATCTCACTAACTTCCTGCACGGCGGAGAGCTGATTCTTGCTGCTTTGAAACAGGGCAATGCCTGATGGTGAAGGTTTTTGGGCTTTAGGATCTGATGCGCGTTCTTCCTTCGTAGGAGGGGCGATTTGCGCGGTAAATCCCGCCGGTATCGTCACAGGTTCCGACTTAGCTGGATTGCCGCTTTCACCACTCTCAGCCTTAGCAAAGGCGACGGCGCCAGTAATCACGGTTAAGTCTGTCTTAGCTCTGCTGGTGGAGCTGACAAAGTGAAAGTCTGTTCCACGCACGCCCATCACAGAGGAAGGGGTTTTGACTTCGAGTTCCTTATTGGGGCCACCTTTTTGAATCGTGGCGCGAATCTCGCCAAACATCACATCCATCACGGATTTATCTTGATTGCGGCTAATTTGTAGATGGGTATCAGGAGCGAGATTAAGTTGATCCCCGTTGTCGTAGGTCAGGCGCAGCTTGCCATCTTTAAAGGTGCGTAGCACGGATCCTACCATTACTTTTTGACCGACATACGCCTCGGAAACCGAGTAGTGTTTACCCTCAAAAAGAACATGAGGTTTTGGACCCTTTGGTTTGCCAGGAGACGGCCAGCGCAAGACCTGGGCCGAACCTTCCAAACGCGTGATGGTTGCCGTGTGCCCCTGTCCGTGAGCGGTGGCGGCCATGAAGAAGATCCCCATAGGGATGAATAGGCGCCGTAGAGCGGATAATTGTTTGGACATAGCCACCTCGCATAAATTTTGCAATCTTTTCACACTGCTGGACAATAGGAAGTCTCGAAGATTATACTACAGGCAATCTCCAGGCTCCTAGATATCATCTGAGGTAGGACATATGCGCTGCTTAGGATTCTTTCGGCCCAATTTTTGGGCAGGTGTGCTCAGTTTCTTTCTCTTAGCTTTGACAGCCCAAGTGGGACGCGGTCAGGAAAAAAGCGAACCGCCGCCCGCGAAAAAGGATGCCGCAAGTGCAGCGGATCGCGGCTATGACTATCCTGAATTGTTGGTGACTCCTTCCGCAGGCGAGCGGGTTGCAGAGGAAGCCGCGAGGGAAAAAACCACGATCTGGACGGGACATATTCCTTTGCAAGTTTCGGCCTTGAGCACGTTTATGGCCGGAGTGATCTCATCCCAGAGTCATAGCGATATCGAAGACGAGGACAAGAGGGATACGGCGAAGTATTCAGCCCTAACCGCGCAGGTGATCGGAGTAGGCTGGCTCGGAACCAGTGTAGCCTTAGGCATGATGCACAAACCTTATCACGCAGGGGAAATGGCTCTAAGGAAGTCCAAAGGATCAGGAAAACGTGATCAATTGGGCAAAGAGCGAGAGGCCGAAGAGGTGCTATCGGAAACGGCTTCGACCTATCGGAAAATCAAATGGCTCGCTGTAACAAGTAATTTTTTGGCAGGGCTGGCGGTTGCAGGTAGTGCGGAAGATAAGTTTGCCCAGGCCACTGGTGGCATTGCTGCCTTAGCAGCACTGAGCCCTTTACTGTTTCCCTACCGGGCTGAAACGGTCGATTGTTATCATCAAGATTACAAGAAACGCATCTATGGGCCGCTCGCCAACCTAAAATTTGACTTTGGGATCAGTCCTGGCGGTGGTTCGGCGCTGATGGCATCCCTTGATTTTTAGATTCATCGCAATTTGTCATAGAGCCGTTTTACCGAACCACTTTATAATCCGAGGCGTGACGTCTCAGTAAGCCTCAAATTTGCCATCTTCTGGGACATGCCAAGTGCAAAGTCGCTAGCCACGCTGCGGTCCATTTGCAGACCGCTTTTGTCGGACGCAAAGAGATAGGCTTCTTTAAATTCTTCACCCGCCAGGGGATTATGCCCTAATACTTTGAGGGCCATTTTATGGGCATCATGGGTGGCAAGTCTTGGTCCATCCCCCTCGCTGGTCAAAAAAGCGAAAAAATCAAAGTAGGGCCGACTGACGAGGCCGTCATCCTCAAAGTGGTTCGTGATCCAAGTGAACCAGGTCTGTTCCGGGACTTGGTGCTCTATTTCGATGAGTTTTTCTCCGAATCTGGTGACCTCAGCAGCGAAATCTCCGCAAGCGGGCTTTGCGAGTTGCAAGGTGCTCAAACAGAAATCCAGCAGTCGGCTAAAATCAACTTGCGCTCGTTTCGCATTCCCTTTGAACTCCGTAGACAGACTGTCGGCCAATTTAAGGGCAGCTAACGCATCCAAATCCAAATGCGAGGCTAAGAAAGCATAGCGAAAGACAACGACAAAGGACTCAGCAACTTCTTCCGTGCTTTGAGCAAGGCTAACGGCCTTTTGCACCATGAGATGAGAAGGGAGCTTGGCCGTGCTTAACAGTTCAACGGTGTTTACAAAGCGCTCTGCCGCTCCTTGGCATCCATCAGCGACCCGAGCTGCGATGCTTCGAGCCTCTGTCTCACTCGTGACCATGGCTTTGGTCTCTCGAAGATAGTCCAAGGTCGTGCGATATTCGAGGGTGGGCTGGCAATAGGAATCAAGGATCACCGTAGCTTCCTCGGTTTTGCAGGTCAGAAGCATAAAAGGGATCAGCCATCGGCAAAGATGGGCATGAGGCGCGATTTTTAAAGGCATAACGTTCCTTTTCCCTGCAGATTCAGCTAAGGTCCTCGAATAAATCCATTTCCCCCAGGCAATAGACCTGGTCTTATGCTAAAACGAGAATCAATCTTTTGCTGAGGCTTGCTGATGACAGAAAATATTCTAAAACATATTCCCAAGATTGACTATGACGAAATAGCGCCAAATATTGATGTAAACGAGTTTTTAAAAGTCATTGATTCTCGACGTAGCGTGCGAGTTTTTTCCCAGGAACGCATTCCAGAGGCGGTGATGCGTTCTTGTTTGAGCGTCGCGCTTAAGGCCCCTAATTCTTCAAATTTGCAACCTTGGGAATTTGTCTGGGTGCGGTCGGAACCTATGCGCGGGCAACTCGTCAAACTTTGTCTTTCACAACCAGCGGCAGCAACGGCAGGTGAGCTAGTCGTCTGTATAGCTCATACGAACACTTGGCAGCGCCATCGGCGGCAGATGATAGAGGTCTTGCAGGCTAGATCCCAGGTGCCAAGATCCGCTAAAATCTATTATGAAAAACTTGTTCCCTTGGCCTACGGTTTTACTTGGCCCGTGATCGGATGGTGTAAGTGGCTTGCGGTTTGGATGGCGGGACTATTTCGCGTGACGCCACGGATTCCTTGTAGCCGCAGCGGTATGCGACTTTGGGCCACGAAAACGGTGGCCCTTGCATGCGAGAACATCATGTTAGCTTTGCGGGCTTATGGCTATGATACTTGTCCCATGGAAGGCATGGACGAAGTGCGAATCGCTAAGATGCTGAAATTACCTCGCAGTGCAAATGTCGTGATGGTGATTGGTGCTGGTCGCAGAGCAAAAGGTGGCATTTATGGACCAAGAATTCGCTTTGACGACTCACAGTTTGTGAGGGAGGTGTAGGTTATGAGCTTGCCCTATGAGGATGACGAAATCTTTTCCATCGGTGGCCAAAGTCTCCGGCGGGGCGAGCAGGCTACCATTATGCTTAAACTGCCCCGCCTTTTTGATTTCACTCAACTAGCCATGCCAGTACGGATTTTTCGCGGACTTCGTCCTGGTCCAGCGATCTTCGTAAGTGGCGCGATCCATGGTGATGAGGTGATCGGGCCCGAGATTATTAAGCGAGTTATGTTGCGACTCGCAAAGGGCAAACGCATGCAAGGTTTGTCTGGGACCTTAGTTTTTGTGCCGATTGTCAATGTCTTTGGCTTCAATGCCAATTCGAGATACCTTCCGGATCATAGAGACTTGAATCGCTCTTTCCCCGGGTCGAAAGACGGTTCCCTGGCAGCGAGAGTCGCCGCGATCTTTTTAGATGAGGTGGTAAGAAAATGCCACGCAGGAATCGATTTGCACTCAGCAAAAGTCAATCGGGTTAATCTTCCGCAGATTCGGGTTGATTTAAGTGATCCCATCACGGACCGCCTAGCAAGGGCTTTCGGCGCCCCCGTGATTCTTAATTCCAAAGTGAGAGATGGTTCGCTTCGTGAAGTAGCGGAGGATCTTGGCATTCATATGCTTGTCTTCGAGGGGGGAGAAGGCTTGCGCAGTAATGAAGCCTACGTGAAGATTGGCGTTAAAGGCGTGATAAACGTGTTGCGAGAGGCAGGTAATTTGCCGAGCAAAAAGCGCACGGATGAAGACAAGAACAATAGCGGTAAGGACACAGAAAGTCCCGAAAAATCAAGTTTTGTGGCTCAGACCAGCTATTGGCTGCGAGCCTCTCAGAGTGGCTCGATCAGAAGCCGCACCCATCTTGGTGCCATCATCAAGCCGGATAGCGTGCTGGCAGAAATCTCTGATCCCTTCGGTGAGAATATCAAGAACGTTAAATCGCGAACCTCAGGGATTGTCATCGGCGAAAGTCTGATTCCCCTCATTAATCAGGGGGACGCTCTCTTTCATATTGCGACGGGCGCAAAAAAGTCAGAGATCACGCGCTTGGTTGAAGAGTTTCCTGATCTTCTTTCTTGGTACGAAGCTGAACCGGTGCGCGATCGTAGCTGAAGTATTTTGAGATACGATGCTGCATCGTGCGAAGCATGAAATCAATTGAATCGAGGTTTGTGCCTTACCCGTCGATCGGCAGTCCGCTAGGAACACGCTTTGGTACCATATGGTACATATCCGTGGCCGCCGGATCGGTCAGG
>JBIKVD010000299.1:0-5363 GCA_044357055.1 Oligoflexales bacterium
GAAGAGTCCCCTTTGCCCCTAGGACTAAAGCGCGTCAAATCAACCGATGTGGAAATTCGCTCACAGCGTATCCCTAAACCCTCCAGGCACTTCATAGCTTTCGATAAAGCCAAATCAAGCTCTGGAGCATTTTTCTGGCCGCTAACCTCAAAAGCCCTCTTCCATAAATTTCGCTTCAGTAGCAAGTTATCCAGAATTCTACGTGCACCTTCCTTGTCCAAACAAGAGTCGCCTTCCAGAGCTCGGGAGAAGACATCGTAAATATTGTATTCATCGATAGCCGCATATTCGTTTAGTGCAGCCGGCAAACGGTAATCACCCAAGTCTATCGCTAAAGCCTTAAGCATAGCTTCCGCGGCAACCGAGGTCTTATGGAAATAAAGTTGGAGGTACATCGACTGACGGGCTCGCAAATAGTCTTCAAAAGCTGACAGCCCCGAAAGCTGAATGGCCACATGCAAAGACTGATCCGTGGGGTCTAAATACATCGCCAAGGAGTCGAGAATACGAGACGAATCAAAAATTCCATAGATGACGCCGCATTCTCTTGAATCCCGCAAAAGATAATCCATCCGATCCACATCCAGCTCACCCGAGACCAATTCGTGACATAATTGATAGAGATCAAACTGCAGCAAGGGTGATCCCGACTCTGGTTTGATTTCAGGCTTTATAATGCTGAGAATATCCTGGCTACTCACCATAAAGGGAACCTGTTTATGATTCCCATCTCGCGTGTCGCCAATAATTCTGTCTACCATCAGCAAGGTATAAATTTCGTGATCCACCATCTTTGGTGTTTTCGCGGAGAGACTCGTCGCAAAACGAGTCATCAAGTATTCCCGAAGGTAGCTCGACATTTCAGGGTTTTTAGCGATAAATTCCTGAATCGATGGCAAGAAGCGCTCGCCGCTATGAGAAAAAGGCGGATGCCCCACATCATGTAAGAGTGCCGCTATTCTTAAGCATTGCAACACATAAGGAGAACCGAATATACCATCGGCGATCCTTAATGTCGGAAGAATCATACCGTGCGGACTCTGGTCTACAGTTTCTCTGCTTTCCCACCGAGGGTATTTCGCAATATTTGATTTCAGTCTGGCTTGATTGTTGCGCAACTTCTCCCACGTAATACCCGCTAAATGCATCACCCCTAGGGAATGCTCAAAACGCGTGTGCGTCGCTCCGGGAAATACATAGGACAGAAAAGATGTTTGCCGAACCCGACGCATCCTTTGGAACAGAGGATGTTCGATGACTAAATCCTCTAAAGGACTCACATCAATAGATCCGTGTAGATTGTCCCGAATGCGTCTCTTGACTTCCAAATGCATCTAACGAATTCCTTTTCTCTGATCGCGTGCTGATTCGTGCAGTTCCCGGACACTTTTGAAGCCGTACTGTGCCATAACCAGCCTCAATTCCTGCAACAATCGCTTTATGACGAGTGGACCTTCATAGACAAAGGCTGTATAGATTTGTACAAAATCTGCCCCCCGCTGAAGGCGATGGAAGACATCCAAGCCGGTAAAAATCCCTCCACTGGCGATCATGGGCAATGAACCTTTGTGGACTTCATAAGCCCATTCCAAACTGCGTGTTGCCAAAAACGTCAGCGCGTGCCCACTTTGTCCACCAGGCTCAGGTTGCTCCACTCGATGAGTGTTCGAGAGGATGACTCCCGCCAGTCCTTGACTTGCAACCGTTTCCACCAGCGATTGTAACGATCGCTTTTCCATATCGGGATCAAATTTCAGCCACAAACGCTGAGGCGATGGGCATCTTTTGGCCAGAGTGGCGATAAACTCAGGTGATGCGAGTTCTCTAAGACCCGGGGTGTTTGGCGATGACAAGTTCACCGTGATAGGCAAGTTTAACGAATCTGCGGCGAGCATCAGTTTTTCATAGTCGTTAATCGCATGGCTTGGGGAGGTGTCTTTATTTTTTCCTAGATTTATCCAGAGAGGCACCGTCGATTCTTGCCGCAAACTAGCCGACTGGAGATTTTGCAGGAAAGTGTCCATGCCCACGCTGTTAAAACCAAAGCGATTGACCAAAGACATCGCCTTCCTCTGACGGAATAAACGGGGTTTTGGGTTACCCGGTTGGGCTAGAGGTGTGACGGTACCAACTTCGATAGCAGCAAAACCGCACTGCTCCAGTGCCTTGACACACTGAGCTTGCTTATCAAAACCGGCCGCCAAACCAATGGGATGACGCAGGATTCCAACGCCCCGGCAGTGGGCCTGTAGTTCGCCCTGGGGCTCAATCGAAACGGGATCTAGGCCCCATTTGGGGACCATTCCATGTCTCAGTCCCCAAATGGCGAGGTCATGAGCGATCTCTGGGGGTAAGGCCCGCAGCATGGCGGTCATCACTGACCAAAATAGGCTCTGCACGAATTTTTTTCCTGAAGTTCGCGGTTCTTTGGGCGGCCTGTCGTATCACAAAAGCCAGGTCTGAGAAAAGCCCAAGTGGGATAAACGACCTGAATGTCATGCTTAAATCCCGATGCTTACGCAATGGTACAATCGGCACCCAAGTATTTTCGACCTAGCTATATATGATCTTTTGTCAGGGAGGGATTATAATCAAGGAATAGCGGAAAAACTCATCAGTATTGACCAGGGGTTCACTCATTAGGAGCCTCTAAGAGGTATGTCGTGCACCTTCGCAAACTCGAAATCGCAACGCATCAGGGCAAAAGTCTAGCCTATCGCTTTTATCCCGGAGAGAAAGAGCAAAGGTATTGCTACGGCGTCCAATTGACGGACCGAGTGGAGCGAGAGCTTTTCTTAGCTGGATGCCGACTCATCTTTGATTCCGAAGTTCACGGGGCTTCTCACGTCTCCCAGGCCTCCGCTGATATCGCAGCGGTACAAATGGAATGCTACGACGACACCGGTACGATTTGGACGGTGGTCAAGGATGGTAAGACGACCACCATTCTTCGTGATGGGGAAAGACTAAAAAGTATGAACGAGGCTAGTGCCGAAACCGCAAACCTCGGGCTTCCTTTCGCTGCGGCCAATCGTTCAGGTCGACTTTCCCTCGGACTTGGGTCTTTCCATAAAGATCGACTTGTGCGTTTTCGTAGCCTAGACAAACCACCTCAAACGGAATCCTCTCTCGAAAAAATTCTAGAAAAAAAGATGGCGGCGGTTCAACTGATCCTGGGGACAACTCCTTCGTTTAAAGGGAATTTGCTAGGGCCGTTAGCACAACTTCGAGAATACTGCGATGTCCTCATCACACAGTACCAAGGTTGCCAGCTGTTCCAAACCTTATTAAAGTCGACCGCTGGCAAAAAAACGGCAACCGACGAATTCCAATTGCGAGAACAAATTCAGCTACTGAAGAAAGTCGAAAGCGCCTTTCAAATCTACTTAAATTCGCAAAAAATAGCTTCGCATCAATTGGATCAAAGCTCCCACCAAAAGAAGTTGCTGAAAGAAGTCAACGACTCCTTGGGAGCCACCTCGATGGGCGCCCTAACCTATGAGGATGTGTTCGATCTTGCGCTCGCTTTCGTATCCATGCAGGCGAACAGCGAATATACCAGACGAGCCCAGGACTGGCGTCAATTAGTAAGCGACAGACTGCAACCGGATTTTCGAGCCCACCTGGAACAATTGGAGCAACTGATTCTGCTGGGTGCCCATCTCAATTCTCGGATCGATATGGAGATTCGCAATGGTAATGCGTCAAGTGACAGCCCATCGCAACCAGAAGCTACGAGTGGTTGGTTTGGAGCCAGTCGATTTCTCCTTAAAAATATGATGAATCAAATGAAATCGATTGAGGATAGCAAACGCCAATTTAGACATGAGCTGCGGAATTTTCTCCAGGAAACCTCCTTGGTTTCACTTAAAATTGGTGAAATCCGTGATGCTATGTCTCTGACCCGAAACGGACTTCATGAACTGCAAGAGAAAACGGAGCAGATCACCAAATCAAGTGTTTTAGTCGAAGAAAATGAATCTCTCTCTTGGTCTCAACTAGCTTTAAAGTATCAGCTTCCTGAAGATATCGCCCCGTCCCACTTTTTCCAAGTGCTGGGCACCATGCTAATGAAAATACAGTTGGAAGAGTGTATGCAGAACTCCACCAACAATTTGACTCACTTGCACGCAGCCCGCCAAGGTTTAATCAAGGCCATTTCCGAATGGCGCCATTTGACGAAGAGCGTCGATCTCGCTGACCTCACTGACGACTCCGTTCTGGTAACTGAAGCAAGAAAACTTAGCCGCTATCTGCATGACAAAGAAGAGCTGCGCCGCATGCTGCTGGAAAATAAAGCTGAAATCACCTACGCCTTGAACTTAGAAAAAACATACCTTGCACTGCAACAGGGCTCCAGACAAACACTTGAGAAAATGGCCCTGCTGCTCGGCGTCAAAGTCGACTATCTCGAAAAGATTCTACCGCTAAATCAGGCGTCTGCCTTATTAACCAACCTCAGCTCTATGATTGACTTGCAAGAGACCGGCGATCAGATACATGCACTTCAAATCGCGAAGGACTCTATTCCCTTCCAGATCATTGTCGCTGAGACACTCGTTGATGAATTCGACCTACAAGAAATTCAGAGGGGTGCCACAAGGCTATTTGGAGACAGGTACTTTGCCAGGATCGTGTTAAGTCAGGATTCATCGGGGATCAGCGACTTTACAGAGCAAGCTATTGGCTATCTCAAGCCCATCGCTGGCACTTTGTTAAATATAGGCAAGGACTTAGGCGGACAACAGGAATCAACCCTGCGCGGGGATGTCGATTCCTTTCAATCCCCAATACAAAAAAACCCTCTCCCAAACAAGAATCGTCCAGTGCTGCCGAACAAGCCTCATGCTTCCCGTTTAAACCATCCCCTTGGAGTACAGAAACCTAGCTATGCTGATCAGCAACCTGTTTTACCTAGGTTGCCCTTAACGCAAGTTTCAACGGCGGCGCGACCATCATCTGGCCCCCACCCATTGGCTAAGCACGATAAGCCCTTAAGCAATGAAGCTCGCAAAGCGCTAGAAATCCTCACGCGAAAGCCCCCTGCAAGAAATTCCAACAACAAAACTTAAGCAAAGACCACCCTGAATTTACTTGCCAGCGGCATGTCACCGTTAGGTTTGGATTTAAACGGGAGAAAAAATTTGATAGACATCCTCTGGCGCTAGCGCCAGACTGGGCCCGATTGAAAATCTATCATGCTACTGTGCCGCTAAGGCGCTATACCTGAGGATGGGTCTGAAATGTTTTTCCGCATTTATATTTTGCTCGGGCATTGGATCGGTGGCTTAAGCCCGATACAACAGCAAAAAATCGCAAGGTTCTTCAGTTATCTTATCTTTGATGTCCTTCGCTTTCGCCGT
>JBIKVD010000300.1:0-5358 GCA_044357055.1 Oligoflexales bacterium
CTATGCCTAGGTTTCGTCGGGGTATGGGGCAGGATTTTCTCATAATTACAAAACGATAGCACAGAACAAAATCTAACTCAACTTATGAATAGGTCAATATCAAGCGCAATTTGTCCGGGTCCTACTGGCTGATCAAAATGTAATGCAGGTTCGCCCTGATGGACACCTGTCTGACGCCTGTCATTATCAGAGCGACGATTGCAGTGGAGCATGCCTTATGGATCCCGGGAAAATCTACCTAGCCGTGGGGACGGATAACGAACTCTTTCAACCAGGAAAAGATACGGTAGAGGCGACATCTTTGTCACAATATAAGGCTTCAACAGGGACCTGCGAAAGCCAGCTTCTTTATCACCCTTCGTTCATTGAGGGAGTTCCTTACACTTGGGTGGGAGAAGCATCCTATCCATTCGAAGCGCCCATTCAAGTGACAATCGACAATCCTTAAGCACCGATCAAGGGTGAGCTCGCCCTTTGCAGCGATAATATATAAAGGCAGAGACTTTCTTCTGCTCTGCCCCTTTCCCTATAGGCATACTCACTCCAGCTTCCACCTGGGCAGCTGATTTACTGTCCAATTGCACGACATCATAACCGTCATCGCAATCCTTATTCATAATTTCTATAGCTTTGGGATCTTGACTCTCAACTTTCATCACACCCGAATCAAGGGCCTCATCCTTATTGGTATTTTCCTTCTCGGCTCGGTTAAGCTCCTCCTCCCTCACCGAGGTTCCCGACGCCTCAAGCCCTCCACCCTGTTGCTGCTCATGGACACAAGTTTGCAGGACCGAGATTGCCATGAACCCTAAGACAAGCTTCTTAGAAAGAACTTCCATTGTGAATCCCCTTTGCAATAAGTCACTGGTAATAATCTCCTGAAATACGGCAATCTCCAAGTTAAACTGCAAAAGAGGGATTTATTTCTTTGCAGATCCTTCGCAAATTTTCCAGAGGGCCGCCTAAGTGCCTGTTTTTTGGCCTAGGAACGGAAGAGTCACTACAACCAGACACTTTTTTGTATACCTTTTCGCTACTTAAGCTGATTTGCTCACTCTTTGGGACCAACCCACTTGAAATAGCACATAAGCAAATTCTACCCATTTCGAAGTAATCCTAAGATCGCATCTTTTTGGAAGAATACAATGTCATCGCAACCTCTTAAAAAGAATCTCATCCATTCAAAAATTCAGACGGATGCGACTCATATTCACTTGATTAGACGAGATCGCGAGACGACTTCAGCCCAACCGGCTCTGGTCATCCAGGGATTCAAACTTCCTATCCTCAATTTTAACGCCTTTGGCGTCGGAGCCGAAATGGTTCTAGGCCTCCATTTTTCTCTGAATCAGGAAATGCAGGGCGAGTTCTTCCAACGTGGGGAAAGGATTTTAAGCTTAGAGCTTCGCATCGCTCGTCTGACCAAGCAAGATGGCAAGGATACAGCTGGATTTACCATCACCGGCTAGCCACTAGACATGCTTAAGATCAGGGCTATCGATGCTGCTGACGCCACCAATCAGGAGATTCATGATAACCCTTTTAAATCCGTTCCAGCGAAATTCTTTGCCCGCGTTTTGGAAGTAAAATGTATCCTTGAACCCATTGAAGAAAAAATGAATGCTACAGCCCAGAAAATGTGTTTTCTTTCCCACAGGGAATTGAT
Source organism: Oligoflexales bacterium (assembly GCA_044357055.1). Lineage (GTDB taxonomy): Bacteria > Bdellovibrionota_B > Oligoflexia > Oligoflexales > JBIKVD01 > JBIKVD01. The sequence continues at coordinate 1,667 of JBIKVD010000300.1, forward strand.
GCAATTTGAAGATGATGAACTTGCTCTATCGGGACGAGTTTTTAGAGCAGACGCTTTTTGCCAAGTGCCTGCATCGTTATGACATGAATCATCCCAATGCCAGGGCGGTAAGAAACAGAAAAACCTACCTTTCCGCGAAAATCGTCGAAGTGATCAAATCACGGGGTGTTGAAAAGGATATCAAAATCCTATCTCTGGCTTGTGGCCCTGCGGAGGAATTAACGGAACTGTTCAAACCCGGCAAGAAAATCCTGTTTAACCCCGAGCGGTTGCATATTCATTTGCTGGACCAGGACGTGGAGGCACTAAAACTGCTCAAGCCAATGGGAAGCAAAATAGATTGCGGCACCGAACAGAACTGCAAGTCGAATACCTAAATACCGCGACAAAAAATATCATCGCCAAAGGTTTAAACCAAAAATACGACTGAATCTATTCGGCCGCTCTCTTCGACTTTTTCTCCTATACCGTAGCCATTGCCGCCGCAAAGCTACTGTATGATGCGTTGGAGCCAGGTGGCAAACGGGGGTTGGGAAATTTTGATTACCATTCCCCCACAAAGCCCTGATGGATTTAGCTCTGGCTTGGCACCTGATCTATCGCAGCGCTGAAGAACTCACCGGCTTATATGAGAATACAGGGGGAGACGTTTGGATCGAATCGGAGCCTGAAAGCATCAACAGCACGGGGTCCTACACCTTGAGACCGTCAAGTGTATTTATGTTATTAAAGGCCGGGAATGCTCCTACGCACCGGGTGAACAGAACGAAATGCGCTGAGCTTCTTGACCCGCACCTACCACCAGACCGAGCATTAATAGACAATATATTCAGCCACTTAACTTCAAGACTCAAGCTTTCCTACTAAATCCCGATGACCTTGGGTGAGTTCTTTTGGAGGAAACGCTTCATGTCAGTGCCAAAAAAAATAAAGGTAGAACATCGCGGAGTTGCTGAACGAATATCCACCGGGCAGCGACTAACGATCACGACAAAAACCATCGGCACAAGTTTCGAATATGGTTTTTCCACCTGCAACATGTCTGCTTCGGGCCTTTTAATACGCTCTCTTAAAAAAGGTATTCCTTTTCGCGAGAACACGATCCTCGAGATGACCGTGGATCCCGAGGGCCAATGGTTCGGCAAACCTGTGGCTATTCTGGGCAAAGTCGTGCGGCGCGTCGACAATGAGCAAGGGGGACCTGTGGACCTCGGGGTTAGCATCATTCATTTGGATGGCGGTGAATCTCCCGATTGGATTCTGTGCGTGAACCAACTAAAATCCTTGCAGGGAAAATCCTTAGAACCCCTCCCCATAGCTGAAGGGAAACGCCATAAGGAGAAAGCAAGAAAGATTGCTTAAGAATGCCTTGCTCGCCACAGGCCGAAAATGGACCCTACGATCAGACCTGAAAGATGAGTGACATTGGCAATCCCACCGATCACACCACTGATTCCCAGGATCAACCAACCCACCATAAAGACCATGGTAAAGTTATCCATACTATAGGACCGCGATGAATACCTCGACATAGCGAAAACGTAACCTAGATAAGCATAGACCACACCGGAAGCCCCGATAAACATTGGTCCGGTCCAGAGATACTCGCTGATATTTGAAAACGCCGCGAAACCGAGGGTTACAAGAAGCAAGTAAAGACTGCCTTCGATATGCTCAATCATCTTCCCAAGCTGAAAAACCCAAATCATGTTGAAAGCGAAGTGCAAAATCGAACCATGTAGCAAAGCCGGAGTCACGAGTCGCCATATCTGCCCTGAACGGATCTCTCCAAATAACACCATTTTGCTAGGATCTTCAGAAATGAAGAAATATCGTACCAACGAAGCCAAACCGGGGATATTCTGCATCAGAAAGAAGACTGCACAAATCCCAATAAAAACCAAAGGGTAGTTTCCTCGCACGCGAATCATGCTAGGAGAATCCAACCAGCGTCTTTTAATGCCCCAAGCTTTTGCTACTGATGAACTTGAAGGTCGAGATTTCTTCAATAAATTTTGCACATTGATAGCTGGCTGGCGAAATCGTGCGTCATTGGGTTGCTGAAGAAAAACCGTAAGGTCTTCCTTCGCGGCCTCTAGGTGTGCATCGTCGAGAATCCATACAGCATAGACGGAAGAGCTATCTCTCATTTCTGCTTCGATCCCTCGCGAACGAAGGTGACTCAGAAAGCGTTTTGCCTCATCAGAGCTTGTTAATTCCCCTACCTTACGCATCTGTGCCTCTCTCTTTACGCAATCATGATAAGGCACAAGCCCCCTAGGACTTGATTCTATATCTTTAGCGCTGAATGCTTTTAGGATCGATGGCATCTTGCAGACCATCGCCAATAAAGTTGAAACTCACCACGGTAAAGAAAATCAAGACCCCAGGAAATACCGCCAGAAACGGCGACTGGTTGAGGAGTTCCTGGGCATTAAACAGCATATTGCCCCAGCTTGGGGTTGGGGGTTGGATGCCCAGGCCTAAAAAACTCAAGGCTGATTCAAACAGGATAGCCTGCCCTACCCCCAAGGTTACCGCCACCAATAAGGGGGCAATGACATTTGGCACGATGTGACTGATGATCGTGCGATAATCCGAAGCTCCCAGCACTTTCGCGGCCAAGACATACTCACGTCGCTTGATGGACAGGATACTTCCTCGCACCAAACGCGCCACTCCCATCCAACTAAACAGCACGATGATCACGACTAATTTGGCTATACTCTCGTTTTGTCCAGAAATAATCAGAGAAAAAACCGGCATGTTTGCCAGATCCACCGCCGCAAAAATAATCATCAGCGGTAGCAGCGGCAGGGATAGCAAAGCATCCGTAAAGCGACTGAGGGCCGCATCGATCCAGCCACCATAGTATCCGGCGAGGGTGCCCATAATGAGACCGATCAACGCCGCCGCTAATGCAGACAGCAGACCCACGCCGATGGAAACGCGCGCCCCGTAGACTAAACGCATTAAGACATCTCGACCAAGTTCATCAGTGCCTAGCAAATGAATCTTGCGAAAACTACCGACCAAGGAGGCAAATTCCTGCGCTTCTGGCGAATCAACCTTGGCCAAAGTTCCAAGAACCTTAGTACTTTCTGCCTCGGACAAAACCAAGTCAAAAAGCAGATCGGGATTATCTCCCACAGGCAATCCTTCTTGGGTCTGAATTTGTTGCGTTAAAACCTTTGCTCGCTCTGGATTTTCATCGACCCAGCTTTCTATCTGATATTCTTTCGAATCACTGGGGCTGTCGACGATGGTACCAATGGGCTGGTAACGGCTAAAGACATTCTGTTCCATCGGGCTGACCCCGAGAAATCCTTCGAGGAGGGGGGCAAAAACTGCGGTCAGAATGAAAAAAAGAATCACAATCAGCCCCGTGAGCGCCATACGATGCTCGAGGAATTGGCGGACAACGATCTGAAACATCGTGTGTACGTGCTGAGGCGCATTCGCCGTTTCATTGGTAAAATTAGATGAGGCCATGGCCTTTATATTCCCCTTCGCGATACACGAAATGATCTAAGTATAAGAAATCCGCGGGTCGACAACTGCATAAAGCAGATCTGCCACTAAATTCATAAATAAAACCATGGCGATCGTAATCAGGAACGATACCATCGCGACATTAAAATCATTCTGTAAAATTGCGTCCAAAATGGTCTTACCCACCCCTTGATAGGCAA
>JBIKVD010000301.1:0-5357 GCA_044357055.1 Oligoflexales bacterium
AGCATTATGGCAAAAATTCTCTCGACAATTATTGTTTTGCAGCTCGCTGATCTGGCTTTGCCAGCAAGTCAAGACATCATCGAAGTTGATTTATTTGCACAAGCGGAACGATTCAACTACCGAAATTTGCGTAAGGCCATTTTAGATCGTAATCTTTTTAATAGAAGTGGTGAGTTGCCCCCCGACAGCGATGAGAATGAAAATGCGGGAGCAGGATCGGTCGAGTCCTTTAATTTATCAGGGCCATGCCGGGATACTGCGTTGAGTATCACTTTGATTGGGACCATATTTACTGGCCAAGACGCGACGAATTTAGCAACCATTCAAGAAAAAGGAATCGGCAGTCCAGATATTTACCGGGTTGGGGACATGATTATCGGGTCAGAGGCCGCATCCATTGCAAAAATCGAGCGTAAGCGAGTTATTTTAAATAATGCTGGTACGAAGGAATGTATGGTTTTAAAAGACCCCGAACTCGTCAACCAAATGGTGGCATCAAATCTGCTTCCTGCCTTGGATGAAATCCCCTTACCAGACGGGAGCAAGGAAAATACGACGGCCCCTATCACGGCGGACAATCCAACTGGTTCTGTCACTTTGAATTGCGAGTTTGTAGAAAGTGAATTAGGCGCTGAATTTGGCAAGATCGTAAGCACGGTGAGAATTGTGCCAAATCCAACCGATAACGCTGGTATCAACGGCTTCAAAGTTTTTAATATCCAGAGTGGTTCCTTGTTGGACAAAGTCGGATTGCAAAATGGTGATGTCATTCAACAAGTCAACGATACAAACTTGTCTCAGCCTGATCAGGGTTTTGCGCTTTTTCAGGCCTTGCAGGACGAGGAGAGTCTGAGGATCAAAGTTTTGCGACAGGGAGAGACGCCGGTGACACTGAATGTCACAATAAACTGCAAATAAGCGATAAATATATGAACGACGTAATTGCAAGGTTAGTTTTATGGGCAAAAGAAATGTAAAAATTGGTGCAAATAATCGTCAGGAGAGTTGGATGATTTGGGGAAAATGGGATTGGACGACGTTGATTTTTGCTGGTGCTTTTGCCGCATTAAGCTTTGCTCAGGATGTGGTAGATCCCGGTGATCCTCCCCAGGAAGCCGAAGCTCCAGTTGTGGATGAGCCAGCTCCTCCACCGGATGCACCGCCTCCAGTTGAGGAAATACCCCCACCACCTGAGGAGCTCCCGCCGCCAGAGTTAGGCGAGGGTGAAACTGGTGCCAATGATCCCATGGATAACCAACAGCCAATGGACCCGGAACCCGGCTACGATCCTGCATATGATGCAGCCAATCCGTCTAGCTCTGGAGGAGGTGCAGCATCGCCAAATACCCCCGGGGAGCCACCGGTTGCAAGAGTCGACCTCACGGGAACGGCAGGTCCGCGGGGAGCGGATGCGGTGCCGGAAGGGGAAGAACTGGTAAATATTGATTTCCCAGAGCCAACGGAGATCAAGGATATTATTAAAGCTGTCGCGCTCTGGACCGGCAAAAACGTGATTTTGGACCGGAATGTGAGTGGTAAGGTCCAAATCATTTCACCGCGGCGTGTCACAAAAGTAGAGGCCTATCAGGCCTTTCTTTCTGCACTTAATATTTTAAATTTAACGACGGTCGAAACTGGGCAGATCATCAAAATTATGCAGATTCGCAATGCGGTTCGAGGAAATCTTCGCACCTATGTAGGGAAATGGACTCCACGGACTGACAAGGTCATCACGCAGATCATTCCGCTGCGCTACATAGATGCCAACGAGATTCAGAAGACCTTATCGAGAATCGTGACATCAAATTCAATGATTGCTTATCCTCCAACGAATACCCTCATTGTATCTGATACAGGCTACAAGATCCGTCGGATCTTAGAAATACTCGAGCTGTTGGATGTTAAGACCCAGCAGCCTCAAGTTGTTATCGTGCCCATCAAGTTCGGCGATGCCAAAGCAATCGCGCAGCGGGTACAAGAGATTTTTCAAGCAGGTGGCAACAAAGGGACTGGTGGTTATCACACCTATAAGATCATGACCGATGATCGGTCTAATGCCGTGATTGTGTTTGGCCCGCCGCGAACGATTAAAGATGTTCGGGCATTGGTGCAACAGTTTGATATTGAGGTTGATGACCCCTCGCGCCAGTCGACCATTCATGTGCGGCTTTTGGACTATGCCGATGCCAAGAAGCTGGCTGCCACGCTTAGTTCCTTAGCGACCGGTTCTAGTTCTCGTACAACTACAAATCGCATTGTTGCTAATCGCCCTCCAACCATGAGCAACCGTGCGGGCGGAAGTTCATCAGAGGCCCCCGCAGTAGCTGATCTTGGCGATAATGTTAAAATTACTGCGGACGAATCTTCGAACTCTCTTTTAATTACTGGCTCTCGCGCCGCCTACCAGGCATTGAACAGTATCATCCGCAAATTGGATATTCGCCGATCTCAAGTGTATGTCGAGGCAGAAATTCTCGATATTAATCAGAATGGTGAATTTAACTTTGGCACCTCAGTGTTCGGAGGTTATGGCAACAAGGGGGGCGAGGGAACTAAGTACGGTGTCGCTTGGGAAGCTGCGGGAGTTGCTCCTTTAGTGGTCGCGAATGCGGATGCCAACGCATCAAACCCCGCATCCTCCTCAGCAGCAGCGGCCTCAGCCTTTCAAGACAAGTTGACGATTGGCATTCTGTCCGGTGAAGAAGTAAAAATTCCCGGACTGGGAACCTTTTCGCCAGCAGCTCTCATCAGCTTGTTGAAAAGTGATGCCAATTCCAGAGTTTTAGCCTCTCCCCACCTATTGACGGCCAACAATGAAGAAGCAGAAGTTGTCGTCGGCGAGAAAATCTATTTTCCCAGCGCAGCCGTTAATCCAACAACTGGTACGGTCGTTGCTAAGCCTGAGGCGCAAGATGTAGATCTAACCTTGAATATCAAGCCGTCGATCTCACATTCAAACTATGTGACTTTGAAGGTAAAACTTGAATCAAATTCAGTTCTTTCGATCGATGGGGCTACCAAACTACCTCTCATTGGCCGTCGCTCGACCACCCAGTTGCTGACGGTCAAAAACAAGCAGACCGTGGTGATATCTGGCCTGGTGAAATCAACTGAGCAAGAAGGCTTCAAAAAGATTCCCCTCCTCGGGGACATACCTATTATTGGCTGGTTATTCCGGAATTCGACGGTGATTAATCGTCAGAGTAATCTGATGATTTTTCTAACTCCGCATATTGTGCATGGCGCAGAGGATTTGGCTGGGATTTACCAAGACAAGATGACAGAAAGAGATATGCTTTTGGACGAAATCTATGGCAGCGGCTTTAAAGATACCGATTTCTATGCAAAGCTGCCTACCTTTGCTGCAGGTTCCTATCGTGCGGATGCGGCTGATGATGAGGAGAAGGAGCGGCTACGTCAACTCAGACGACAAATGCAAGGGGATGACATAGGCAGTTCTGAGGGTGGTAGCAGCGCTGAGCGAGTAGCCATGCCCGAGCCGGAGCCAGTGACGGTTCCCCTAGGGTCAACGGGCGCTGGACGATCCGATTCTGGTGGCAGCTCAGGTGATGGTGGAGGTAGTGACACCGGAGGAGACGTGGGCGGGGATGCTGGTGGTGACGATATGGGAGGCCGCGAGCCGCCAGCTGAGCCAGAATCAGAGCCACCACCTCCTGCAGATGAGTAGTTGTAGGTGGCCGGTGTCCACAGGAGTGATTCTGGATTCATGATGCCTTACCGTGATTTAAGGCTGCTATTTATTAGGATTATGGTGTTTTCATGCAAGAAAAAACGGCTCAAAATCTGAAAGACCCCGTGCGGAGTTCTGATCAACCCAAATGGTCCAATCTTCCTACGGTCGCTTTTCGCAAATTGCAAAAGAAAACTCTCGGTGAGATTCTTCTTGAGCGCAATTCCATCACAGAAGCGCAATTAAAAGAAGCTTTATCCCAGCAAAGAGATAATGATCGTCAAAGGCTGGGCGAAATTCTCGTTGAAAAAGCCTTTGTCACCGAAGAGCAAATGTTAAAGGCCCTGGCCTTCCAACTCGATCTTCCCTATTACGAGAGGCTACCCGTTAATGACATCGAGCCCGCCTTAGTAGAGGACATTCCGATTCAATTTTGTCGAGATCACCGAATCTTGCCGATTGCCCGCGATGATTTCAATGTGACCGTGGCTGTAGCTGATCCGTTAAATATTTTTCCGCTGGATGATTTGCGTTTGATTCTGTCGACAAACATCAACATGATCGTCAGTTCTCCTGCTGTCATAGACCATAGTATCAATCGGGTTTTTGAGCGTTCCAATGACGCCTCGCAGAAAGTTCTAGATGATTTGAACGTCCCAGAGATTGGCGCGGAAGAGGATTTGGAGCAAACCAAAGATCTCTTGGAATCGAGTGATGACGAAAAACCGATCATTCGCCTAGTGAATGGACTCTTGGCCAGAGCCGTCAAGGAAAAAGCGTCGGATATACATATCGAACCCTACGAAAATGAAATTGTCGTGCGCTTCAGAATCGACGGTGCCCTGCAGGATAAAATGCAGGTACCTAAAAGGCACTCAGGGTCTTTGGCTTCGAGGGTGAAAATTCTTGCCAAGTTGAACATTGCTGAAAAGCGCGTGCCGCAGGACGGAAGAATTCAAATTAAGGTTGCTGGCAAAGACATTGACGTAAGAATTTCGGTTTTGCCAACGGCTCACGGTGAGCGCATTGTGATGCGACTTTTGGATAAATCCTCTGGAGCTAAGAGTCTCGATGCAATGGGTCTGAATCACGAGGTCTATCGAAAATACGCAAAGATGATCGAATCAAATCATGGGATCGTTTTGGTCACTGGCCCGACCGGTTCTGGTAAATCGACGCTGCTTTATGCCTCATTATTATCGATAAATACTACCGACATTAATATTTTGACCATTGAAGATCCCGTCGAATATCAGGTCCCTGGAATTGGTCAAATCGAGGTCAAGGAAAAGGTAGGTTTGACATTTGCTGCTGGCTTGCGATCTATCTTGCGCCAAGATCCCGATGTCATCATGATTGGAGAGATTCGCGACAGCGAAACGGCTGATATTGCTGTGCAATCCTCACTGACCGGGCATTTGGTGCTTTCCACGCTGCATACAAATGACACGGCCGGAACCATCACTCGCTTAGTTGATATGGGGGTTGCGCCCTTTCAAATATCCTCGGCTTTGCTCGGTGTTATTTCCACCAGATTATTGCGCAAGCTGTGTACCTTTTGTCGGGAGGAGCATGCTCCTACTGAGGTTGAGCTGGATCTCATCAAGCGCTCAAGAGAACAGTTAGATGGAAAAAAGGTATTTCAACAAGGTCCCGGTTGTGAAAG
>JBIKVD010000302.1:0-5346 GCA_044357055.1 Oligoflexales bacterium
TTCGAGGAGAAAGACCCCACGACCCATCATCGGATCCATCAAACTAGGCTGGCCCTCATCCCCTCGATATCGAGCCATATAAGCTAGACACCCTGCCGCCAGCGTCTCTCTCAGGGGCGCTTTGTTAATACCCTTGCGGAAGCCGCGTTTGTAGAGGGCCTGCCCTGAGGTATCCACGCTCAGGACAACGATGTCTTCATGGATACGGACATAAACACGACGGTCTCTTTGTTTCTTAGGACTATCCCAATCTCCATCTTTTAGCACCACAGCGGATGAGGGTTCCTGCCGCAAGGATTTTCTGATGCCAGACTCAACCGTCTCTTGGAGACGCTTTTTCATATTCAATCTAGAACGCCTGCTGGTAACTTCAATGCGCAAGCTCTGGTCAGAGCGTAACCATTGCCCCCAAGGAATTTGGCCTACTTTTTTGAAGAGCTTAGGGAAATCTCGGCAGCGGAAGCTGGCTACCCTTAGCAACAACCTCGTTGATAGGCGCAGCTGTTCATTGAGCCAAAGAGGCCCCAAATCTTCGCTAAAGAAAGTTATCATGCCCGCTTGTTGTTTCAGCTCAAATAGAGACACCGCCAAACGAGTGGCGCACTGTTGCAGGTCCTCAAGCGCTAAGGTTTCGAGGCCCGGAGCGGTCACCAGGCCCCATTCATAGCGGGTTGATTCTTCATTTCTCTGTTGCTCACTTTGTTGCATCACGGTTGCTTTATCACCTCTGCCTCTTGGTCCAGCAACTTTTCTTCTCGCCATAATATCGGCTCAATGATAGCATCTTTTCTCCTCATTTATTAAAGGATATGATTATGCGAAATCTCATTTCTACGATCGGTGCTCTTTCTCTGACCTTTGCTTGTCCTGCCTTTGGCGAGGCGACCAAGCCAACGACGACGACAACTCCAAAAACAACCACCACGACCACCACCACGGAAAAGCAGACCACCACGACTGACACTGAGAAGATGGCTTGGGCCCCTGAAGTCACAATCGAAGAGTTCAAGAAGCTGGTCGAAACAAAAGGAGCAACCATTATCGACGTTAATGGGAGCGAAGATTACAACAAAGGTCATATTCCCGGCGCCATCAACTTTGCGCAAAATGAAACCAAATTGGCGACCGTGCTACCTACAAGCAAGACCAGCTTGATTGTTGCTTATTGTGGTGGCCCTATGTGTACTGCCTGGGAAGAGGCGGCAACAAAGGCTAAATCAATGGGTTACACGAATATTAAGCACTTCAAAGGTGGCATCAAAGTTTGGAAAGAAAAAGGCTATGCTGTCGAGAAAGCTCCCGCTGCGAAAGCTGGCTAATCATTCTTTCTGTTAGGGAGGCTTTGGCGCTTTCGCGCCAAAGCCATATTAGGTTTTTTTCCTCTCGCTCATCATCCCAAATCCTATTTCAAACAAGCACCAAAAAATTCGTCGATGCGCTTAAATAATTCTATGCGGTTTTCCTCGTTGGCAAAGCCATGCCCCTCATTGTCTTTGACCAAGTATTGGACCTCGACGCCGCGCTTCTTCAAGGCTGCCACCATCTGATCTGACTCGGCTTTCTTAACTCGTGGGTCATTCGCCCCTTGCGCAATAAAAAGCGGAACTTTGATCTTATCAACATGGAAAACCGGCGAGCTGGCGGTCAGCAGATCCTTGTCTTTCACCGGGTGCCCGACCATCTCGTATAGCGTTTGTCGGTATGGCTCCCAGTAAGGGGGAATACTTTCCATAAAGGTAAACAGGTTTGACACACCCACAAAATCAACTCCGCAGGCATAAAGGTCAGGCGTAAAGGTGAGGCCAGCTAATGTTGCGTAACCACCGTAGCTACCACCATAGATGCCAACCCGTTTTGGATCAGCAATCCCTTCCTTGATTAACCAGTTGACGCCATCTGTGACGTCGTCTTGCATAGCTCGTCCCCACTGCTTGAAAGACTTTTGCCAAAAATCCTTGCCATAGCCAGTGGAACCGCGAAAATTCATCTGCAAGACCGCATAGCCTCGGTTGGCGAGGAATTGCACATCTGGAGCATAGCCCCAATCATCCCTATACCACGGCCCGCCGTGGGGGGTGACAACCACGGGGAGGTTCTTAGGATCCCGGCCTTTAGGCAGGGTCAAGTACCCAAAAATGGTGAGGCCATCGCGAGATTTGTACTCAATCGGCTTCATCTCAGCCATTTGTGTTTCGTCGATCTGTGAGTTGACATCTCCAATTTTTGTGAGCCGTTTCTTACTCAAGTCGTAAATATAATAGGCTCCCAAGGAACGATCACTATAAGTCCGGATCACCACAATTTGTTCCTGGTCGTCCATCGTGCCGAAACTAACATCGTATTGGGGTAACTTACCCTTCACGTCTTCAAACGCAAGTTTGGTGACCTCATCAAAGAAATGTCGCTGCCTCGTAGCGGTGTAATAGGAAGCTGAGGTAAGCACTTTTCTCTTGCGCGAATACTCGAGGCTTTCTACGTCGACTTCCTGACTGGCAAAAACCAAGTCTGTTTCCTTCTTCGTTTTTAGATCAAAGAGGTAAAAAGCCGACTTGTCTCGTCCGAGGTTAGAGCTGACATAGAGGTTTTTATTGTCGAAGCTAAAGAAAAGGGGACTGACGGAATCCTTGAAATTGGTCTCGATGATTTTTTGAAAGGGCTTATTCTCCGTCGCTCGGTAATAAATTGCTGACTTGACTCCATCCGTGGCTGTTGCTACGCGCAATTTACCTTTATGGTCGGTTAGATAGCCACTATAAGTACCGGGATTCTTCAGGATCAAGGTTGTTTTACCCGTGGTCACGTCGAGGCGGTAAACATCAAAAATCTTCTTATCCCGCTGGTTTAGTCCTATCAGGATATGTTTGGGGTCAATGCCTCTAAGGTCATCGACCATTTCGGTTTTGACGCCTTTGATCTTTGTTAAGGGGATTTCCTTCCCGGTTTGAGGATCCACGCTCATCAAATAAGTGTTCTCATCGCCTCCATCATCGCGGGCATAGATGATCCGGTCATGCTTCCAAAAGTAATCTCTTACATCGCGGTCCGTGAGATTTGTAATTCTTTTGGCGTCCATAGGACTCGCTATGGGAGCCAGGAAAATATTTCTGCGACTCTCATAGGGCCGCAGATAAGTTAAATACTTAGCATCGGGAGAAATCTTCACCGAATGCAGATCTGGGTTCTTGAAAAATTCCTCGACCGACAAGCGAGCGGGAACTCCTTCCTTTGCCAGCGCCTCTTTACTGCTATTCGAGTCTTCGGAGTGGGTGCATGCCATAAACAGCAATGCCATCAGACCTAGGAATCTTATTCCTCTTAATTTCGTATTACGCATCGATTTGGATCCTCCTTCAGGACAGGCGCCCGCCAGCGCCATAATAACCCATAAATTATAGATTTTTCTTGTGCGGGCTCACATTATCAAGGATCGAATTTTCGCTCAAGCCAGACGGTCAGGCAAAGAAAGGAACCATCAAGCCTTGTGTCAGTTGAGACACAATGATCTGCGCCGGCCAGTCAAACAAAGAGCTTCCTGCCTATGACGATCATAGCTATATTGGAACACTTACATTCTTTCGATCCAATGAGACGGAGCTATGGTTATGATGCCAATGCCTGGATTTCGCATTCGCTGGCAGGTTCTCCTACCATTAATAGCCATGCACCTGGGAGCCTTACTTGCCTTCTACTATATAACTTGGGACGCCCTACTATTGACTGTGAGCCTCTGGCTAATCACGGGTTTATTTGGCATTACCATCGGCTATCACCGTCTGCTGACCCATCGTGCCTTTGAGACTTATCCCTGGGTCAGAAGATTTCATGCCATTTGTGCCGCTCCCGCTTTGCAGCAAGGCCCTTTTGCATGGGTCCGTCAACATCGCGCTCACCACGCCTACTCCGACACGGAAAAAGACCCACATCCTCAATACCTAGGATTTGGCTTTGGACATATGGGCTGGTCCTTTCTTTCCCATAAAACCATCTGCCGCTCAAAATTGGCAAAACTAGAACCGGTGGATCTAAAGGATGACCCAGTCTTGCGCTTTTTGGAGCAGTGGCACTTACCTTTGGTTGTCTTAAGTCTGGTGGGGCTGTATCTCTGGGGCGGTTTGCCATATCTGCTATGGGCGGGGTGTTTCCGCATTGTGTGGGTGATGCATATCACTTGGACGGTGAACTCTCTAGGACATCGCTTTGGCTATCGCAGTTATGATACAGCTGACAAATCAACAAATAATTGGCTGGTCGCGGCCCTCGCCTTTGGTGAGGGTTGGCATAATAATCATCACCGATTCCCCGACTCCGCCCGACAAGGGCTACTGCCATGGGAAATCGATTTAAGTTGGCATTGGATTCGCTTTTTACGTTTTATAGGTCTCGCTTGGAACGTTCGCGAACCAGAAGCTGTCTCTATTGCGAAATCTAGACTTTCTAGCTCCGCATTGGGATCCTAATTTCCTCGCTTCCGACAAAGGATCAAGTTCATGTCTAACGCTTCGCAATCTTCACGCACACTTATTGCTATGGTGCCAAACGAATACTTAAAGCGCGATACCCTCAGGGCCTTTGCTTTCCTAGCCAGGGATCTAGCTCTTTTTGTGGGATGTGGGGCACTCATCTTAATGTCACATTGGACCATTGCCCTGGTCTTATCTCTCGTGATGGGCAGCGTTCTCGTGGGAATCTTTGTGATTGGCCATGATTGCGGCCACCGCTCCTTCAGCAACAACACCAAGATCAATGATTGGGTGGGGGAAATCGCGACAGGCTTAGCGCTCTGGCCCTTCCACGTCTGGCGCTTAAGTCATGACATTCATCATCGACATACGCATAACATCGAAAAAGACATCGCTTGGGTGCCCTTTACTGAGAGTAAATTGCGGCGTTTGAGCAGCCTGCAAAGCGCCATCTACCGCCATACCCGCGGAGGCTTGTTCTTCACCGGCTCCCTGTTTTTTACCTACTACTTTATCAAAGACGCTTTGCGCGGGAAAAAATCTCGCCATTTCACCCCTGAGCAAATGCCCATCGTGCAGAAGTCCTTGCTCATCACTCTGTTGTGTTTTTTGGCATACGCAGGCCTCAGTGTCTACCTGGGTGGACTATTTGGTTTTGTTTTTCTTTTCTTGATTCCGCAGCTGGTTTACCAGTTTCATCTTAGCACCTACACCTTGTTTCATCATACCCATCCAGACAGTCCTTTTCTGGCTGCCGAAGAATGGAGCTATGAAAAAGGGCAGCTTCATAGCACTATTCATGTGAGTTACCCTCGTGCCCTAGAATGGCTGAACCATGATATCAACTGGCATGTGCCTCATCACGTTTGCGTAGGAATTCCCCATT
>JBIKVD010000050.1:0-16712 GCA_044357055.1 Oligoflexales bacterium
GTATTCGGGAGGATTACCCCCACTATGCTGGCCTCTTTGATGCATTATTGCACGAAACCCTTGGTGATGAATCGAGAGATTCCGGCAGTCACCAGCTTGCTTTGGAAAACTATGTCCGAGCCTTGAGTGGCAATAGTCCTGCATACATCATCCAGATTTACCCGAAGCTCGTTACGCAGTGGGTGTCCCTTAAGGCGGCCCCGCAAAAGACCCGCACAACGGAAGAGACGCTAGCCCCAACTGCGGACAGTCTCGCCAATGAGCTTGAGGATTTGTTGGCACAAGATTCAGGGACAACGAACTCACTAGCTCTATTTGAAAAGCATCAACGTCTAAGCCTCTCTGCCTATATTCAAAAGTATCATCAAGATGCCATCGCCCTCGCTGAGCCCACGAGCCAAGAAACAGCTCCAGCAGGTGTGGTCCACCAGCCGCCTAGCGAAACCGCTGATCCACTTTACTTGCTACGCGCGCAAGCCAACTGTGAGCAGCGCGTCCTCGCTGGTCAAGATGAGTGGTTGGAGAAGCTCACTGTTGATAAAAGGCAGTACTGGGAAGGTCTTATCCTTGGCTGCACGCTAAAGCTTGAGGCTATTGAGAAGTTAGTGGCTTTTGTTCTTAAAGCCACTGGCAAGAAGGAGTTGGAGGCCTTGCGGCTGAGCGCTGCGAGGAAGATCGTCGAATTTTACCGAGCCGAGGGTAACCGCGCGCTGCTGCCGGAGTATTACCAGATGCTGAGCCAGGCTTGGAACGACTACAAGGGAAACCCCGCCAATATCAGCATGACGCCTTACGCCATGGCTCTAACTCGCATCCAAGACGATCTGTGGACCTCGCGCTACCGAAGTTTGATCGGGGACTATCAACAATCATCAGAACTCGCGCAGCTAGCGATAAAGAACCTAGGCAATATTTACGCGAATCACTCTATCCAATCCAAAAAAGATCATCAGGAATTGGCCATCCTTCGCGCCGAGGCCTATCACGTACTCGCCTTTCGCATTGCCATCGAAAGACAGCAGCTTGATAGCGCCATTGCCTATACCAAGCTCGCGTTAACGACTCCTCATCTATCTCAAGAGTGGCAGGAAATACTTCATTGGCATCTGGGTTTGTATCATTACTTAAACCGAGATTATTCCCAAGCGATCATGAGCTGGCGAGCCGTTGTCAAAGAGAAACCAGCAGAGGAATGGCCTGATCGTGAATTGTATTGGATGGCGCGGGCCCATCTTGAATTAGGACAGACCGATCAGGCTAAAGAGCTTTTGAATGCCATGCTGGTAAGCTATCCACTTGGTTACTATTCCGTCGTTGCGCTGGAGCCCTTCTGGCAAAGGATACCGGGGCTGCAGCGTCCACCCATCGCCGCCAGGGATCAGCTCATCGCGGGCTTTGAGGAAGTAGAAAAGCTTAAGGCCAAAGAGATTCGGGAACACCCCTCCTTGGGAAAACTCTTGGCTCGCTTGGAACTACTCTTAAATTACGGGCTAGCTGACTTGGCAGGACCAGCCTTTCTTGATTTTGAGAGCGCCCTCAAGTCTGTTTGGGCGAATCACAAGCAACCCGCGGCCTATGTATATATGACGAGGCTGGCTCATGGTGCAGGCTTTTACCGCAAAAGCATTTTTTACAATGAGCAATTGGCAAAACTTTCTGATGGCTATTGGCAGGAATGGCCAGAGCAATTGCTGCTAAACTATCCCCGACCCTATATCGATGCCTTTCAACGTCAGTCTATGGATTCTGGTGTGGAAGTCGAAACCATGCTGGCGATCACTAGGCAGGAATCCTTATTCGATGCAACTGCCGCGAGCCCTGCCGGGGCCTACGGCCTCATGCAGATCATTCCCGAAACCGCAAAGCGATTCGCTGCTGAAATCGGCCTTCGACTTGATCATCCATCTACGGAGTTACTAAGAGCAGATTTCAATTTAAAAATCGGAGCTCGCTATTTGCGTCATTTGGAAAAACACTACTCGGGGTTAAAACCTGCTGTTTTCGCCGCCTATAATGCCGGTGAGGGCGCCGTAGACGCCTGGGTTATGCGGCGCGTCCATTCAGATCCCACTGTTTGGGTCGAACTAATTCCCTACGGTGAGACGCGTAATTACGTGAAAAAGGTCTGGTCCAATCATATGCTCTACAAACGATTAACAACGAATGAGCGCATCTCCATGATGGTGAAATAGCGGAAGTCTTTTCAGGGCACTGGGGTAATCTTGTCTCCATAGTATCCAGCTTCAGGTCTAACCAACTTTCCGATTTGATTTTGCTCATGGACATGCGCACACCATCCCACCACTCTACCCACGCCAAATAAGGGTGTGAATAGCTCCCGCGGGATACCGATGGCATCTAATAAGACGGCTGTGTAGAACTCCACATTCGCATGAATCTGACTGTTCGGCTTTTCTTCTCGAAAAACTTCTAATGCTATGCTCTCCAACTGTTTGGCAAACTCCAGTCTGCCGCCGACCATACCCGATTCGCGAAAACAGAGTAGACGACAAGTTTTTTCGAATACAGTAGCCCTTGGATCCCGCAATCGATAAACCGCATGTCCCATGCCCATAATTTTCCGCTTCGCTCTCAACGCATTTTCAATCCAGTCTTTTGCATGATCTATCTCTCCAATAGCATCAAACATGTCGAGTACCAGACTGGGAGCTCCCCCATGCAAAGGCCCTTTTAGGGCTGCAATGGCACCAGCTACAGCAGAAATCAAGTCCGATCCGGTTGAAGCGATGATTCTGGCCACATAGGTGGAGGGATTCATCCCATGATCCATAATCGTCACTAAATAAGTGTTTAGGGCCTGCAGGGTTAGGCGGTCTAAGGAGCGGCCCAAAGCCATCCGCATGAAATCCTGGGCTTGATTTAAGGTTGGATCCGGCTCGACCAAGGGCGTATTTTTCGCGGTACGATACCAGGCGGCAGCAAAGACAGGCATAGCTGCGGTCAAAAGTATCTCTCCCTTGAAAGTCGTGTCCGCTTTAAGCTGACTGGTTAGACTCAGCATAGCCGCCAGTGGATCGAGCGACTTCAACCCTCCCATCTGCCCAAGTCCTTGATAGACTTGAACCCGGGCCAAACCCAATTGCTCCCTTAATTCTTCCTTGCTCCCAAGGAAAAGGCCGGCCTGATGCCATAACTTCAAGCATATATCCTCAAAATCCGCTTCAAAGGCGAAGGCCTCTACATTCGCTCCTGCAATGCCGAGGATACCAAGCTCACCGTCAACATAGCTTAGCTTGGTCTGCATCATGACAGATCTATCAGGCCATACTGTCATATTTTCCTTTCTCAATGCTGGGGATGGTTTCCTCTAGAAGGCACCCCCGGCGAGCTCCTCAGCTCGTGCCTTATTGAATCGATCAACTCTTACGTCTGTGCTCGCTTAGCCAACATTTATAGCGCTAGCGCAAAACATAAGATATAAAGAGACTTTGGCGCAAGCTTCCTTCGCCAAGACAAGACGCATCACGATGACAAACACTGTGGTTCTGCGAAAACCTTGCAACAAGGAGATTTAGCTTGGGAATTCAGATGGATATGGAGCCTGCAACAGGCAAAGCCGCAACCAAAGAAGCCATGGGTTGGATGAGTTTAGTCATCATTATGTTTGCTTTTCCAGCTCTCTTTTTTCTCTGTGTTTTTTTCCCGATTTGGATGGGCTGGACGCCAAGACCCTGACATGTTAATTCAGTCCTGCAATCGGTTCGTGCCTCCTGCGGGGGCTCTGGGATCTAGCCATGAATGATAAGTCCGTGTCTCCGACCGTTGGGCCAGTACCACTTACCACTGGCCTTACACCTAGCCTGTCGCCTGGAACTCAGAAGAAATTGTCTCCACGAGGAGTTCTTTTGGCTCAGCGTGAGGTGTTGCATTCCTATTTCCAAATGACCAAGCCTACCATCGTCCTAATGGTCGTGGTCACAACTTTGGGCGGTCTGGCGCTAGCCGCCGATCAAGCGCTTGCTCTCCCCCTCATTTTTGCAACTCTGTTGGGAACTTGGCTCTCTGCAAGCTCTGCCAGCGTTTTTAATCATGTTATTGACCGAGATATTGACCAGGCGATGATTCGTACGATGTCTCGACCCGTCGCTAGCGGTCAAGTGAGCAAAATCTCGGCCGTCCTTTTCGGTACGATCCTTGGTGTGGCATCCTTCTTGATTTTATGGATCTGGGCAAACCCTCTGGCCGCTATGATTGCTTTAGCTGGCAATCTCTTTTACGTCTTGGTTTACACTTGGTATCTCAAGCCTAGGACCGTGCAGAATATTGTGATTGGCGGCGCCGCGGGATCCGTTGGGCCGCTTATTGGTTGGGCTGCCGTGACCGGAGAAATTGGCCTACCTGCTCTGTTACTATTCTTGTTGATTTTTCTTTGGACACCTCCCCACTTTTGGGCCTTGGCGCTGCGCTACAAGGACGATTATGCTCGTGCCAAAGTACCGATGATGCCTGTGGTACGAGGCGATATTTCTACTCGCAGACAGATATTTCTTTATACTTTGACGCTGCTTCCTATTTTCCCCGCACTTTATTTTTTGGGATCCAGTAGTCTTTTTGCTAGCTCACTTTGCCTGGGTGCGACCCTCTATTTTGCCTTTCTTGCCTGGCGTCTGTGGCATGAGCAAGATAATCGCAGTGCGATGAGCCTCTTTCACTATTCCTGTTTATATATTTTAATTGTTTTCCTTTTTCTCGCCGCCGATCGACTCGTGCTGTTTTTATGAGACCTGGGAAGCAAGTTAAAAATGTCGCCTGCCACGACATCGACCTCTCCGAAGCAAATCCACTAGATCGCCCTCAGCCGATTCATCGACGCCACCGCCCCTGGTTGTATATGCTAGTGTTAGGTGTCTTTGTGATGATTCATTTCTTAAAGTCATCTTAAAGGAATTGAAACCAACCCTGCGCTTAGGCTCTTAATTCGCTTTGCTGGTGGCATATGTCCGCCAAGGTAGATTGAGCGAGAACTCCGAAAAAGGCTAAAAGAGCATTCCCTAAGCTTTCACGAATTTGACATTTGGTTTCGAGATTGCATATGGATTTGCAATTCATGCACTCGACAAGTTCGAAATGACTCTCTAATCCCGTAACCAAATCAGAAAGCAATATATCTTGGGGTTTAACCTTCAGGGCAATTCCGCCGTCACGACCGCGGATACCCTCAATATAACCCAGCTGATTGAGGCGATGAACCACCTTCGATAAATGATTCTTGGAGAGATCCAATTTATCGCTCAATTCGCGCACCGAAATTTTGCCCGGATTCAAAGCGAGTTCTATCAGAACACGAAAGCCAAAATCCGTGAACTTCGAAAGGTGCATAGTAACCACTCCCTATCACTTACAGCGTTGTTCACGACAAAGCGCCGCTGATCCTAACGGATCAGGAATCATTCAGAAACATGCATTAACAATGCACAATAGTCATAAAAAAGTTGTTCGTCAGGTAAGTTACGAGAGTCTTGCCTAAGAAACGTAGAGCCGACCCGCTAAATGGCAAGCGTCACGCAGAAATTTAGTATGCAGCATATTTGAAAGACTCCATTCTAGTAGTCTTGGGGGCTGCCTAAGAGACGATCTTTTTGCACGAAAGGTAGTTCCCGCTAACCAATGATAATTATAGCTATAAGTTATGGTGGCGTCGAAGTCCGCGCCGAGAACTGGGGGGTTCGAATTCACATACTTGACAGTTTCACTCAAGAATAGCACCATGCTCCGATGAGCGACCTATCCAGCCGTCAATGGGGTGCAGTTTGGATCAGCAAGAACTATCGGACAAAATCAAACAAGTTATCGAGAATGAGATTAATCCTCAGCTCCAGTTGCACGCAGGCGGTTGTGAGTTTGTCGATGTGGAAGAAGGAATCGTGACACTCAAATTATTCGGCGGATGTTCCGGCTGTCCCTCAAGCACCATCACGCTTTTCAACGGTATCATACCTATTCTTAAGGATGCGGTACCCGAAGTTATTGATGTGGTTTTAGCTTAACACCACACCTTTTCCGACAAAATTGTCCGCGTTTAGATAGCTCTAGGCAAGCTTTTCCTATCGAACAATTTCCAGCACCTCCGAGTCATCATCCTAAGAACCGATAGCTTTTGAGTGAAGGTGGGATTGATGTTGCTACCAATACGAGTCCTCGCATGCCTCTCATTCTTGGGAGGCTTCGTGCCGGCGGTACACGGCTGGGAAACCCACCCCATGCCGCGGCGCCCCGTTCCGACCGACCCTCTGAGTACGATGGACCCTGCGCATCATATTCCTCAAGATCCAGAGCAATATGTCTGGCAGACGAAGGATCTTCCGGGCGAATCCCTGGGTGGCAGCATCCCAGTTTTCTATCGCAACCACTCCGGTTACTTCCAGTCGGTAGGAACAACAACACCAGGTCAAACGATTGAAGTTGAGGCCATTGATAATCGAGGGGGTATCTTGTTCTATGAGATCAAAACTCTCATGCCGGTCACTCTGCGCGAAAGCAAACAAAAACCCAAATCACCAAAGACAATTTGGCTAAGCGGGAGAAACCTAAAAATCACAGCCGCGAAAGCCTCCAAGTAAGAATTGGCTTAGGGATATGTTCACGCTGAGGGGGGTTTACAGACCGTAAGGATTTCCACTTCCCCGGTGCTGCGAATAGCTAGCGTGTGCTCAAATTGTGCAGAGAGTTTGCGATCGACAGTGATAGCTGTCCAACCATCCTTGAGGACACGAGCCTTCCACATGCCTTCATTCACCATGGGCTCAATCGTAAAGACCATTCCTTTTTCCAAGCGAAGACCTTTACCTGGAACCCCGTAATGAAAAATCTGTGGATCTTCGTGAAATTCGCGCCCAATACCGTGGCCGACAAATTCGCGAACAACGCTAAAGCCATGACCTTCCGCATAACTTTGAATGGCATGCCCTATATCACCGACTCTGGCCCCAGCCTTGACGGCATTAATTCCTCGATGCAAGGACTCCTCGGCACAGCGTACTAATCGCTCTGCCATGGGTGATATGTTAGATCCCACGAGAAAGGTACGGGAGGTGTCACCATGAAATCCGTCCACGATGGTCGTGATATCAATATTAATGATATCGCCATCCTTGAGAATATCCTTGGCATTGGGGATGCCATGACAAATCACATGATTTATGGAGGTACATATGGACTTAGGAAAGCCCCGGTAATTAAGCGGGGCCGGAATAGCACCCTCTCCCACCATGTAGTTATGACAAATATCATTCAACTCGAGCGTGGAAATGCCAGGCTTCACATAGGGTTCGATCATATCAAGAACACGAGCTGCCAACTGGCAACTCTTTTTCATACTATCAATTTCTGCATCAGATTTAAGAACGATCATGGGCTTAGAGCCTTTTCTTCTGGGCAGGGTAAACCAAGGACGAGGTAGGAAAGTATCCTATTTTCTGCAAAAAATAAAGGGTATTTACCCATCTCAGTCACTCAAAAGGTCCAACTCCCTGAGCTTTGAAGCAGAATTTCACTTGAAAGGGTTTGCTCCGAGCCGCCTCCTAAGAGCTCTTCCTATTCTTTGGGATTGAAAAGAAAGCCTTCCTTCGGTATTGCTGAACCCCACTAATGCGACTTCTCAGCCTGGAGACTGGCACAGTGTCAAGACTTTTGCCCTGTCAAAACTTTTTACGCTGTCAGAATTTATTACCATGTTAAAAATTACTTTAGGGGTCCCATAGATGAAAGGAGCAGAAGAAATCATTAGAATTGTTCCATGTCCTAAGTGCAGAAAGCCAGCCGAATATTCCCAGAAAAACCTCTTTCGTCCTTTCTGCAGCCGGCGCTGCAAATCCGAAGACATCATCGCCTGGACGACTGGAGATTATATCGTACCGGGCCAAGCGATTGAGACGGACGATGATTTAAGCTACTCAGCAAGCGCAGAAGACGGAACAGAGAGTGAGGATAGAGACTATTGAGCACGAAAAAGGGTTGAGCGACGGACAATGTCTTGCGGCTCTCGGGAATAGATTTATCCAGACAGTTTCACACCCAGCAGCACTGTGTTGACTCCCGCATCACTTATTTGGCTCTCTAACAATTTCCCACCCGCTTCCTGACAAGCTTTTGCCACCGACTGCTGAACTGAGGCGGGGCCGAAGACGGCCATGACACCCCCACCTCCCGCGCCGCAGAATCTCGAAAAATCAGCTCCTGCCGCTTGTGCCGCCTGGCTAATTTTATGAAATTCAGGCGTGGTTATGCTCGGCCACAGTCCCTGGCGCAGTTGCCACTCTTCACGTGAAGCTTGTAGCGCATTCTCAATACTTCCGCCCCTAAGAGCCTCAGCACATTGCTGACTACACTTGGCGATTTCTGCCAAGAGAAATCTCGTTTCTTTGTGACCATCATAGAAGTTCTTAAATATAATCCAGTTGTTCATGGCCGAATCCCGCGAGGAACCCGTGTAAATCAAAACCATTCGACGGTTGAGATCTTCGGCCAAGGCTCCTGGCAAAGTCTCTACCAAGACTGCTTCGTCCTTAAAACTTAGGATATTTACCCCTCCTCGCACGGCGGCCCAATGATCTTGGACCCCAGCAGGCGCGTTAATGATCCGCGCTTCTACGTTACGAACGAAATCAACGATTTTTCCCTCGGGCCAGATCTGCCAGGTGGGATCCAAGGACGCTCGCGCGGTCAAAAGCCCATGAGAAATCGCCACTCCCAGCGCTGAAGAACCTCCCAATCCCGCACCTTTCGGCGAAAGCGCTTCCGTGGTAATGGATAGACCTGGGAGGTCCTTGTGCCATAGGGTAGCTAAAATCTCCGCCAGCAATACAAATCGGCTTGCCAAGGATGACTCATAATCCGCCCAGTGCTCTTGCCAGTTCTGATCGAGGCTTGAAATTTGGAATTTCTTTGCTTGGTCTCTATCTCTGGCATCAGCGATTTCAATTGTCGTTTTGGCCCAACAAGCAATCGCGCAATTGATGGTCATGGCCCCACGTAGACTGTGATGAATCGGCCATAAATCAAGGGTCCCGCCAGCCAAATCGATTCGAGTGGGCGCCTTCGTTACAAACTTCATCCGAACTTCTCCTGGTATGTCTTCTGGTGCTGAGCTAGAATCATAGCAATGAATCCATAGATTTTTAACATATTCTAAAGAAGCCGACGAATGCAAAGAGCCATCAAGATTACCTTTGTAAACGGGACTCCTCAGATCCATGATACTTTTCAGGCTGTGTTCTTGCGTCATTGTCGCCATATGTTTGAAATCGATTGGCGGGCGGAAGCATCACTAATGTCGGCAAATCTCCAAGACATCGATTTATTGATTCTGCAGGCCCGACATATTGATGCAGATGGATTTGAGCCTTGGCTACAGCGGCAAGAGAATTATTTAGTAAAAAATTGTCAGATCCCCGTGCCCTGCCTCATCCTGCGAGACATGAGCTTCGACGAACTTTCCAACATCTATTTGGAGCGAGCTCAAAAAAATTGGTATGTGGATATCCTGGGGACAGAAGAAGTCCATTCGCTACCGATTCGGATTGCAAACCTGTTGCGCATTTACGATCATTTGCGTGAATTGCAGCGCTATGAGTCATCTGTGTTGCAGCTGCAATCACGAGTGGAGGATTTGGAAAAACAGCTGCGCTTACTACAACAGAGCATAGGAAACTAGGCGATAGAATATAAATCTCCCGATGGGCCGTGATTTGCCCTGTGCTTAGCCCAGAGGGCTTGCTATAGAAGCCACATGGAACTAACGAATTTATCTGGCGAGGCCTTAAGACTCATTGATGCCATGGTGCAGGCCGCGACTCCGTATTTAGCTACTTCGGACGATTTGCGACCAGAAATCCTCTCGCAGAGCTCCCATTCTATCGTTTTGCGTCTTGGGTCACTCGTGGCTAAGGCACATGCCAAAGACACCAATCGCGAAGTCTTGGCCGCAAGATGCGAAATACTTAGCCTGCTAGAGCCAGAGGAAATCTTTATGCCACGCCATCGGGCTACTCCGATTCTCTCTACTTGCGGTCACCCCCTCACTTTATGGGATGCAGGGGAACCCCTGCGCGTCCCAGCATCCCATCAAATTCCATGGGAAAGCTGCGCTCAACTTCTTGCAAACCCCACAGGATTTCCCTAGATCGACTCCTAAAAGTCGCTTCCTTGCCGGTGATGGAGACGCCAAGGCGCTTGTCCGTGGCTATGTTTCGGCTTCGGTCCCTGCCTGATGGCCCAGCAAAGCGCACCATTTTGCAGGCCTTTACCTCGATAGCCCCTGCGACGAACGATCCAAGCACCGCTCCGAGTTCCACGACAGGCTCTGAAGCTATCGGTCAGAGTGAGTTAGCTCTCATTCATGGGGATTGGCACCCCGGCCAAGTCGTCTTAAGCAAGACGAGCCTTCCCTGCTCCCAATCGAGATGGCGATTTGTTGATATCGACGATTTGGCACTGGGCCACCCAGCCTGGGATTTGGCCCGGCCCGCGGCCTGGTTTGCAGCTGGCCTGCTACCGCCAGACGATTGGATGCGGTTTCTAAGTGCCTATCTTATGGCAGAGGGTCCTGCTCTCCCCAAAGAGGGTGACCCCTGGCAGATCTTAAATGAACCCGCTAAGTCCCTGGTTGTGCAGTGCGCAGCAATGGCACTTGCGCATGCGACTGCGGCCGGGCGCGCTTTGGAAGACACTGAGGAATCTCTCATAGAGTGTTGTGATAGACTTTGCCGACTTAACAGGAGGTCTTAAATGCAAACACTTGCATGTCCTAAGTGCCAAGGATCTATGCGGACTCATAACCGCAACGGTATCCACATTGAACAGTGTGACAATTGCCGCGGGATTTTTTTAGACTACGGCGAGCTAGAAGCCATCACTCAACTACAAAACCAATGGATGCAGCAGCAAACACCGCCGATGCCACAGCAACCTATGATGCAGCCCTCACCCATGACTCATCAACAGCCTGCGTGGGGGGCACCTCCCGGCTACCATAAAAAGCATAAGAAAGGTTTTATGGGAATGCTCTTCTCTTCGTGAAGATGAGAAGTCGAGGGGATGACTCCAAAGCCTAACAATCACCAGCACTCTTTCAGTGTTTCTTCCGCGATCTTCCTACGCTGTCATTCACGAAAACTTTGACAAGGGGTGGGTCCTTTTCAAAGCACGTTTGATAAATGGCCCCTGTCATTTGCAGAGAATCCAACTCCCCCCGATTGCCATTGATAACCCAGTAGTAATCCAGATTGTCAATATCGGGCTTATGCTGTTCCGTATGATCAAACAAGATCCGCTCATAGGTTTGATTTTGTTTGTTAACGATTTGGATTCTCATAGCGCGGCATTGGGATCCGTTGATTCGATGACTTTGACGGTTTCAATCTGCTTCGAACCTTTGCAATGCAACAAATCTTTTTCCGAAAATGCCCTCGGTTGCTCAGGCAAGGGGGTTACTTTTGGAGTGCTGGGACCATTTTCGCTGTCGGTGAATGGGCCGTCAATTTGGTTACATCCCAGCTTGAGATCCTTCATTTTCGTTGATGAAAGTTGCTCGATTGGGGGATTTTTGACCCTGTCTCCAGATCTCTACTTGTCTCCCGCTGCGTCTGACACGAAAACAACAAGGGCAAACATAACCCGAACGCACTGACTCTTTTAGCGCCTATGGTCTTGGACAGCTCCAAATATATTCTGACGAAAGATGCAAAGGTGTGATTGTAGGCAGTTTAGCACATGGAAAACTGGCATCCACCGGAACTTTGGGAGACCTGGCTGTGGACTATCAAAGACTTACGAACATTGATATAAGCCCCGTTTAGAAATGATTTCTAAGGACGACTCTTGGAAGAAGAAGTTAGCGATATTCTGACAGTGGTGGCCTATATTCAGGAACTCTCAGGACGTTCGCAAATTAATTATGCGGACTACGAGTTGATCAAAGAATGGGTGAACCTGGCTGGAGACCTGGACCGGCTCTTGCTCGTCCTCTCTGAAACCTTAACAGCTCCCTATCGAGGAAACAAAGATCTCGGGACCGTCGCAAAGAACCTAAAATCCTTAAAAATGATCCATAAAAAGGTAAAAGCCCAGCTAAGCATCAAAATTTGATTGCTAGCTGGGAAAAACCTCTGGGTAAATGATCTGCGATTTCTATTTGATGAAGACCACATCACCAAAGCTGACACCAACCTCGGTACACCAAATGCTCAGGCTATTAAAATCGTCAAAGGTTTGCCCTTGGGGCAAGCGAATGAGCAGCTCTGCAGATTCATAGGCTTGTGTCGGTCTGTACAAGTCCTTTGAGATCGAGGAGCCTTGAGCAAAATCGCCATCCTGACCGACATAAACTTCGACCAAACGCCCTTTGCCATCGAAATTAAAATTGGAAATTAACAGAGTGCAGTCATCCAATAAACGCACGGTACCTGAAACTTCGTGAGCCCTTGATACCAATTCGAATGTCCTTCCCACCAGGGCGTGGGATTTTTGGCAATCGATTTGGGCCTTCATAAGCGACCCGTCCAGGAACTCGCTGTAGCCGGAAGCCGTCATTTTACTGGCACTAGCACTGCCACAATTAAAAGCCAGAAAGGTTGCTGCGATTAGGTATGCTTTCGTTTTCATTTTGATCCTCCTTGAATCTTAGTTGTGTCTCCAAGGACACTAATAGCTTGCGTAGCGATACAAATATAATATTATTAACTTATATATTAATAATAAATCACTATTAATAGGCCGATCATGAATTTACGTGGTATTCAATACGTCCTCGCTGTCGCTTCTGCCCGCAATTTCTCCCAGGCCGCAAGAACGCTGCACATCGCGCAACCAGCCATCACCACCCAAATCAAACTGCTTGAGGAAGAACTTGGTTTTTCGCTCTTTAACCGCAGCACAAGACGTGTGAGTTTAACAGCTGAGGGTGATTTTTTGATTCCCAAGCTAAAATCTTGGATGGCGCAGCTAAGCGCTATGATCGACGAGACCAAGGATCTCCACCACGACTACACGGCTCATTTATCTATCGGTTTTCTTGCCTCCGCTACCTCGGCCTTCCTCCCGCGCATCCTGAAAACATTTTGCGCCAGCTATCCAAACATTCGCATTCGCCTCGTAGAGGGAAATCCTGAGGACCACCGCAGACTCTTGGAGTTAGACGAGCTGGATCTAGCATTCACTCGCTCCCTAAAAATGTCAAAATCCTTCAAAACTCATTGTCTTTTGCGTGATAAACTTATCCTCGCTGTCCCTAAGGGGGAGAAGAATCCTCTCAAGCAGGCTCCGAAGCAAGGCAGAGGTCAACAACAAATCTATTTGATTTCCAATGAGGTGGCACCTGAGACCCATTTAGCATCCTTGCGACAAATAGCGAAACTCGGGCTAGAGTCCGAACGCATTCTCAAGGTCAAAGATTATCATTCCGCCATTATTGCAGTAGAAGCGGGATTAGGCTTTGCGATTTTACCTGGCTGCATTAAAGCCCAATACCAATCTCGGGTAAGCTTTTTTTCCCCCGACCATGCTGAAACCATAGATCTTGATTTAGTCTATAAGCCAGATGCCAAAAAGCAAATTCGGGATCTCGTGCAAATCGCGAAGCTAGAACTTAGAGATTTTGCCGCGCAGTAGGCAAGCTGTTTAGGAACATTCCATTTTAATGGCGGATGACTACCCACCAACCGTGCAACTAAGACTAGAATAGCCTTCGATCGCGAGCTGGGCTGAGAACGATTGACCCTGCTTCATGGCAAAATAGTCGTCGGAGATGAGATTCAGTCGATAATTGCCTGTCATTTCATCGATTGAGTGTATCGTGAACCGATCGACGGTCCACATTCCCCGTTGGACGATGCCAAGGATATGCTTTGCGGGTTTCCCGAACTCGGAAATTTCAATCTTAGCAAAGCCGTTGACAATTGATGGCTCGACTTCCAGTAGCATCGTGACAATGACGGTCGCATCCTGATCGCTCAAACAGGAAAACGTTTGTTTTTGTAATTCCGCTGAATAGGCGGTGTCATCAACAAAGGCTATTAAACCAATACTTAAACTCATGAACATTGAAACCAGAGACTTTTTCATCATCAAACCCCCTAAATCCCGTCATTGGGATAGGTGAGACATTACGTCATTTTGGTTGTAGGAGGGTCATATAAACGATGGAGACTTAACATAGGTATTTCCTATATTTAAAGTCTGACATCCTAGGGATGAAGCAAAGTACTTGATTTGACTTAGAGCAAAGTAGACATGCCCACTGCTACCAGTCTGAAATCAGTCGTCAACAACCCTTTACAGAACTTTAACGTATGTGCTCCAGGTCTCGATTGACAGTTTATAGGGGGAAGGGATAGACAGGCCTCTGTTATTCATCCTGTTTCCAAATTTTTAAAGGAGTTTTTACGATGAAGCGAATCATACTAGCTTTGGCAATGTTGTCCAGTCCTCTCGCCTTTAGCGCCCCTGTAGTTTTAGAGCAAGGCGTAAAGGCACTTACAGTTAGCATCGATGGTCAAGCCGTGCCAGTCAGTGGCATTTCTTACGAGATCGTAAAGGGCCGCGCTTTCTGCAAAGAGAACGTGAATATTGCCACTGGTCTTTCTGATTTTAGCATCTGGTATGCAGATGAAGTTTTTTCTTACGCTAAGTCTAAGAAAATGAGCCCGCGCGTTGCGGGAATCACCACCTGCCAAGATTTGACTGTTAGCAAGACTCCGATCGATGGCGATGAAGTCGAAGTGTTGCTCTATAGCAATGAATTCGTGAATACCGTTCTTTCTACCGCCTTTGCTGGTAAGTGGTAAGATAGCTTGCCCACCTGGTTCGCCAGGTGGGCGGACTTCCACTCTCCCCATCCTAGCATCACTTCCTTACACACTATCCATCAATTTTCTACTTGCGTTTGTCTCTGGCTTATCTCATTTGAGAAGATCTAGCACCGCCTGCAATGATGCTAAGACAGCACTCCTAGAGCTGCATCTTTACAATAGGTGCCTCTTCCCACTCTCCAGCCCCGGCAGCCTTTTGTACAGGCACCGAGACGGTTTGTTCAGTATATCCAGTGCACTGAACAACGACCTCATAAATATCTGGGGGAAGGTAGTCAATGCGATACATTTCTTGTTCTTTGTCAGTGGCCACCAAGGATTGCGCACCTAATTTCGGCAGGTGCAGGTAGCAGCCATCAAGAAACTTAGCAGACAAAGCATCTTCTACCCGCATCTTAATGCCCTTTGTGAACCATAAAGCCACAGTCTCCTGAAGCTCAATCCTGTCCTCAATTGGCAACAATTTTATGTCTTGCTTAGCTCCAAAACGCAGACCCGCGACATCCCACTCAGACGCTGATTTCCCTGGTTTTGGCACTGTATACCACATGACGAGCTTCAAAGACCTCGCGTCAAGGGCAGAATCTGCTGGCAACTGGATCTGTAGCGAGAAATTGCCGTTGGCATCAGTGATCGCTTCTTGGTCAGGCATTCCCTCTACAAATACCACAGCATCGCCCAAGGCAGCACCAGCCTCCAGATCTTCGATCTCGCCAATCCCCGCATCCAAGGCTAGTTGACCTTGAATGGTTACCAATGCCGTTTCAGCAATGCTAGCAGGGTCGTTCAAAGATTCACAAACATCATTGAAAGACATGCGATGCTGATCCACTAGCATGGTATCCTGAACGATCCGATCCGTCTTTAGCTGCCAGACATGATCAGTTGGTGGTGCCTGGCAAACACCATCGCTGTTCAGATCAGCAAAATAGTGAAGGTAATACAACTTATCAGGAGCCAGTATTTTTCCAAAGGAGACTACCTGCTCTGTTCCGTCGTCAATTGATATGGTTTTTCTTGCGATGTTTTCTTTGGTTTCTCTATCTTTAACCAGTAGGCTGATGGGATGAGCGGAATGGGCTGCAAAATTCTCTAGGGTCAAGCTTAAGTCAAATAGCTCTCCATTTGCCTCCGACGGGTCGTCTTTGCCACAGGAAGACAAATATATTAAGAGCACGAAGAAATACGGTAGGTACGAATGATATGGCATTGGAAACCTCTGTTTTCATTCATTCTAGGACATTTTCTTCATGACTTGCAAGCTGCGTGCAAAAGTGAGAATCGTCCCTTCGGGATATTGGGTCAAGAAAGGACTCTGCATGCCACATCTAAACAGACGCGAGGAGTTTACAAGGTAATCCAATATCGCCTTTTCGCAACCGTCATTCCTGGTTCCTGAACTTTATTCTCAAGTTTGCCAGCATGGGCTTCGACCGTTCTGACTAAGCGAAAATGGGCCCTCGCGTTACTGGAATCACCACCTGTCAAGATTTGACCATTAGCAAGATTCCGATCGATGGCGATGAAGTCGAAGTGTTGCACTATAGCAATGAATTCGTGAATACGGTTCTTTCTACCGCCATTGCTGGTAAGTGGTGAGACAGCCAGCACTCTTGGCGAGCCAAGTGCGCGGACTTCCACTCTCATTTCTGTGCCGTCATCCATTAAGTTCCACATTCCTTGAGGTGTTTTCTTGCCCCCAGAAAAACTGAGTCGCTCTTCAGAATTGGCCGGTGACGACAAACGGGAGCGATTGCACGCCAAATTCTGCCAAGATGGAGTCTCCTGCTATAAAGCATTCTGCTTGGAGATGGCGGAAGCTCTTAGCAATTGTCTCAATATTAGGTTCCGAATCGAAGACCCCCATACGTAGCGCTGGCTCCGGTG
>JBIKVD010000304.1:0-5322 GCA_044357055.1 Oligoflexales bacterium
GACGTTCACAAGATGGCTGAAGCTAACAAGGCTTTCGCACATTATCGTTGGTAAGCAGTTTTGTTTTGTTTTTGTTTCAGTTTTTAGTTTTTTAGTATGGCCCGCAAGGGCCTTTTTTTTTAAGAAATTTGTGAGCGTTGCATATGTCCGAAGAAGTATCCTTAGAGAAGCTGCGTAATATCGGGATCATTGCCCATATCGATGCTGGCAAAACCACCACGACCGAGCGGATCCTTTATTACACCGCCAAGATTTATAAGATCGGCGAGGTGCACGAAGGTACCGCAACCATGGACTGGATGATTCAAGAACAGGAACGCGGCATTACCATCACCGCGGCGGCAACGACCTGTTACTGGCAAGGCCATCAAATCAACATTATTGATACCCCAGGGCATGTGGACTTTACGGTAGAAGTCGAAAGATCTTTGCGCGTGTTAGATGGTGCGGTTGTGGTTTTCGATGGTGTGAGTGGTGTAGAGCCACAAAGCGAGACTGTGTGGCGCCAGGCTGACAAATATCATGTGCCAAGATTGGTATTCATTAACAAATTAGATCGCGTGGGGGCGAGTTTTGAGCGTTCCTACCGCTCCATCGAAGAGAAGCTTAGCGGGCGCCCAGTCAAGTTTCAAATTCCTATTGGAGTCGAGGATCAATATATTGGCGTCGTTGATCTCATCAGCATGCAGGCACTCACCTGGGATGGTGGCCAAGGTGAGAAAGCAGTCGTCGGGAAGATTCCAGAAGAAGTCGAGCTAGAGGCCGAAGCCGCAAGAGAAGATCTCATCGCGGCGCTTGCGGATTTTAACGATGAAATTGCGGAATTGTTTCTGGCTGGTGAAATCATACCAGAGCAGCAGCTCATAGCTGCTGCCCGCAAAGCGGCAATTGGCTTCAAAATCATTCCCGTTTTTTGCGGAAGCGCCTTCAAAAACAAAGGAGTGCAACCACTACTGGATGCCATCGTACGATACCTTCCGGCCCCCAGTGATCTAGCAGATGTGCAGGGTCTCAGTGCCGATGACAAGGAGATAAAAATAGCGCGAAAACGGACGAACAGTGAGCCGTTTTCTGCCTTGGCTTTTAAGATTGTTTCGGACCCATATGTTGGGCATTTGACCTACCTTCGCGTCTACTCCGGCAAATTCTCGACGGGCGAAGCTCTATATAACTCAAGGCTGTTAAAGCGAGAACGTGTAGCCAAGATCCTCCGCATGCACGCGAATCAGCGGGAGGAAATCAAAGATATCGGAGCGGGTGAAATTGTCGCCGTGGCTGGACTTAAGTTAACCGCCACTGGTGATACCCTGTGCGATGGAAATGCGCCGATTCGCTATGAGTCGGTGCAGTTTCCCGAGCCGGTGATTTCTGTTGCAGTCGAGCCGGCCTCCGTTGCTGAATCTAAAAAATTGAATGAAGCCTTGGAGCGATTGGTGCGGGAGGATCCATCTTTATCTGTGTCCTACAATAGTGAAACAGGGCAGATGCTGCTAAATGGTATGGGCGAACTTCACTTAGAAATCATCGTGGATCGCTTGAGGAGAGAATTCAACACCAAGGTCAATCAAGGTGCTCCACAGGTATCTTATCGCGAAACCATTGGCCAGGCGCGCAGTGAGACCTATCACTTTGAGCGGGATTTGGCTGGGAAGATTCAATCGGCGAAAGTTACCGTTGAGATTCTTCCAGGGGACCAGTCCACCATGGATCTCGGTTTTACCAGCGACCTTTCTTTGCACCAATTGCCAAAAGAGTGTCAGCTGGCGGTAGAGCAGGGCTTCAAGGAAGCTACCATGGCAGGGCCCTTGTCGGGGTGCCCGGTCATTGGGATTCGCGGTATTTTAAAGGCAGCTGGTTTCGATCCACAGACTGCCGATCCCGCCGCTTATAAAATCGCGACCGGCGAAGCCGTTAGAGCTGCGATTCGGGCGGCTAAGCCCCGCCTGCTTGAGCCCGTCATGCTGGTAGAGGTCACCGTAGCCGAGGACTATCTTTCAAACGTGATCAACGATCTTAACAGCCGCAGGGCCAAGGTGCAGAGTATTGAGTCTGCCGCTGGGAAAATGCAAGTCGTCAAAGCCATGGCTCCTCTTGCCAAGCTCTTTGGTTACTCAACGGAGCTTCGATCTGCGACCCAAGGCCGAGCGACGTATTCGATGCGTTTTGACCATTTTGACGATGCTTCAAAAGAGTCTTTGGCTAAATTGGCCGGCGGATCTTAAAGTGTCGGAATGTAGTCACTGCTGAATTCTAGTTGCGAACCTGGACTAATTTTTCTAATCTCCCAGTCTCTTGTTGACCATGACACCGACACAACTCGGCCCTGGTCGCCACTTACCTTTTTGCGGGTATAGCTCAGTTGGTTAGAGCGCCACGTTGACATCGTGGAGGTCCACAGTTCGAGTCTGTGTACCCGCACCATTTTTTCCAATTTACCAAGATCGCGTTACCCGGGTTTCCCATTTTGTGCGTTCCTTTGATCGTGAGAAATGTCGGGATATGATTTTTTTTGTATTTAAAGTCAGGAGGTTAATATGAATATTGTGAAGGGGGAATTTAAGGTAAGGGCCATTCCCGCTGAGGCCAGTTCTGTCATGAAAGAACTCGAGTTAATGCATTTAAAGTTTGAGAAAAAGTTCGAGGGTGCATTGAATGCTTCAGGTCTCGTATCGATGATGGGGATGATGAATAAAGATATTGGGTCAGGGGGATATGTCGCCATAGAGAAAGTATCGGGAATACTTGATTCAAAGACGGGGACTTTCTTTTTGCAGCACAGTTCATCCATGAATAAGGGAAGCTCTAAGCAATCCATTTCTGTTGTTCCTGATTCGGGGTCAGGAGACCTGACTGGAATAAAAGGCGACATGAAAATTGACATTATGGATGGTCGCCACTTTTATACCTTCAGCTATGAGTTATAGAAGGGGTCAAACCATACATTTAGTTTGAGATTGCTGGAATCGTTGGGCACCCTATTTATTCTTCCAAGTTCCTGTTATTCTTAATGCAAAGCAGATATTCCGGCGCTCAAGCTGTTGGAAAAAATTTAGGGGCTGATGTTGGAAAAGATCTATCAATTGACGGCCTACTTTATGTCCCAACAAATCCGCCTACCGCTTATTGCAGAGAAAATTGGCGTGCAGGTTCCGGCCAATCGGCGATTTTCCGTGCAAAAGTCCCTGCCAGCGGGTGGAAGGGTCTACTACTTTTCTTTTGGCGCCGTGACCTTTGTCAATGTCTCTGAAAGTGATCGACTCAGCGAACTCCACGACTTGTCATCCTTAGCAGCGAATGAAAAAAACCCCACCCGTCCCTTTGTGGAGTCCTTTCTCGTCGTCGAAGACCTCGCAGCGAAGCCCAGGGTGGATTTCAATCAGATCTGCTTAGATCAACTAACTCAAGCCAGGGAGGAGGTTGTGGCAAGCGTGGTCGGGCAAAGCGCTGCCATGGAGTATTTTGAGAACGTAGTGGAGCGTATTTGGGAGAAAGTCGATCAGTTGCTCTTGGTTTTGCGCAACAAAGGCAAAATTTCCCACTCGACGGTGCAGCTCAATAAGGATGTTGGCGAGGCGATACGTATGAGAAGCGAAGTGGTAAGTATACTCCACTTGCTTGATCGCCCAGATTTGATTTGGGAGGACAAGATCATGGACACTTTGTTCAATGACCTTCGTTCCAATTTTGATTTGCAGGAGCGTTTCCAGGCTTTGGAATACAAATTGGGTCTGATCCAAGATACCTTGGAAATCCTGATCGAAACGGTGCGTGACCGGCGGATCTATTGGTTAGAGGTCGCCATAGTTGCCTTAATCATGGTGGAGATCGCATTCACGATCTTAGAGAAGCTACACATTTGGTAAGCCGCTGCGTGCGGTGCTCACCGCGAGCTGAACTAGCTGGATAAGTTTCCCGGGACCGAAAGTGAGATCATGCCCTTAAGCTATCAATCCCTAACTTATTCACCGGCAAAGCTGGCGGCATTTTTTTGCCTGGGTCCGCTGTTTGGCGTTTTACTGTCTCGCTATGACCCCCCCGCCTGGTTAGATTCCTATGTCACTTGGATAGATTTGGTCACCATGGTTGGAGGGACCGGCGTACTCGCGGGCATACTGTTACTCATCCATGCCGGTGTCGCTCGCCTGGTCCTTACCGGCGCCGCGCTATTTTTTCTGGCAGCATTACTCATCTGTGTCTATGAGACGCCTTCCAGAGCTTTTATTTTTTTTATGGGAGTGACTCTTGGTTTGTATGCTCTCTGGCATCCTGGAGAGCGTTTTCAACTGCGATTGCTGGCGCGGCTTAATCATAGCTATTTAACAGGTTTAGCGCTGGCGACGGCCCAGTTCAGCATTGTCATTTGGTTTATTGGTATCAATATCGGGGGAATGGTCAAACCAATCACTGAGATTTTCACCCTCCTATCGGTGCTGGTTTCACTTTTGGCTTGGATTTATTGGATCTATCGTGAAGCACGAAAACCTGCGAAGGCCTATGGGGTTTTTCTTGCGACGATGGCAGCTTTTGCAGTCCTGTCGTTGCGCCAGCCCCAAGATATCCTCCGTATGGCAGGACTTTGGAGCATTGCCATTCCCGTCGTCGGATTTGTGTATGTTTTAGCGGACACAAGCGAGATCAAAGCGAGATTTTCTGCGTTTTTTGAACGTTTTTTTTCTAATCCCGAGTCAAGCATCATCCTCACTTTCCTTTTTCTAGCGATTGCAGGCTCACTGTTGCTAAATCTCCCGGTGAGTTCAAATTCTAGTCAAGCGGGTAGTTTTCTCGACTATCTTTTTACTGCCGTCAGCGCGGTCTGTGTGACCGGGCTGGCTATCTTTGACACTCCCAATCACTTTACCTTTGTGGGTCAGGCGATTCTTCTGATTTTGATCCAGCTTGGCGGGCTAGGTATCATGTTTCTCTCCGCCTTTGCCATCCTGATTGTGGGTTCGCGTTTGAGCGTCAGTCAAGAATGGGCGATTCAGTCTTTAGCCGGGCAGAGTGTGCAGGGGGCCATGGTCAGCACTTTGCGCCGTGTATTGTTGGTGACCTTTGTGATTGAATTTGCAGGGATGATTCTGTTAAGTCTTTTGTTTTTTGCAAAGGGAGTTCCTTGGCCGCAGGCTGTGTGGCAGGGAGTTTTTACGGCGATATCTGCGTTCTGCAATGCGGGTTTTGCCCTGCAAAGTGACAATATGATTTCCTATCAAAGTAATTTCGGAGTTTTGCTTACCGTGTCACTGCTGATTATTGCCGGGGGGCTGTCACCGGCCTTTATTCTGCTCGTTCCCAGACTGATGAGGGGTGCCCTGATTCCCCTTG
>JBIKVD010000401.1:0-3683 GCA_044357055.1 Oligoflexales bacterium
GCGATCCATGGCAGGAACGGAAAGTATCTTCACCACGCTAAAACATGAAGATATTCTCGTCCATCACCCTTATGACAGTTTTTATATTGTTACGGATTTTCTCAACCGCGCCGCCCATGATGATCATGTCTTAGCGATTAAACAAACTTTGTATCGAACCTCCGGGGATTCGCCCATCATCGAGGAGCTGATTAATGCAGCGAATAACGGCAAAAAAGTTACGGCCGTCGTCGAACTTAAAGCCCGCTTCGATGAGAAGAATAATATCATTTGGGCAAGACGCTTAGAACATGCTGGGGTCAATGTAGTTTTTGGCTTCGTAGGATTGAAAACCCATGCCAAAGCAACGATTGTTGTCCGTCAAGAAGGGGATTTACTTAAAAGATATGTCCATATGTCGACAGGTAATTATAATTCGGTTACCGCCAACCGCTATACTGACTTGGGATTTTTTACCTCTCGAGATGACATAGGAGAGGATATTTCTCTGTTCTTTAATTTGCTCACGGGATTCAATGTGCACTCGATTCGAGACCGGTCAATCAATTTGGAGAGCATTCCGAAGTTTAAGAAAATCATTGTCGGACCTATGTTCATACGCCAACGCTTTCGCGATCTCATTCTCCAAGAAATTGCTTTTCAAAAAAAGCATGGCAATGGCGCTATATTTGCAAAAATGAATGCCCTTATCGATAAAGAGATTATTGACCTGCTCTACGAAGCTTCTCAAGCAGGCGTCAAAATTAAGCTTATGGTTCGAGGCATCTGCGGTCTTATCCCCGGCCTCCCCGGACGCAGCGAAAATATTGAAGTCCGCTCTGTCATCGACCGATTTTTAGAGCACTCCCGCATCTATCAATTCCACGCCAATGGTGCACGCATCGTCTATCTTGGCAGCGCTGACATGATGACCCGGAACATGGACCACCGCATCGAGATCCTCTTTCCTGTCGAATCCGAAGCCCTGAAAGATCGACTGATTGATGAAATTCTTTGCATTTCTTGGGCAGATAATGTCAAAGCAAGAAAACTGCTGCCAAATGGCAGTTATGAAAAGATCCTCACGCCCGCGGAAGGGGCCCCTCCTATTCGTTCCCAAGAGAGGTTCATTGAGATTGCACGATCTGACGGTGTCAAATCCATACCTTATGACGAAGCTGTCCATTTTGATCATCTGCTGAATAAGCGCAAGCACCCCATCGCTAAAAATCGGAGCTAGTCGCCCGGGAAGGCCCCGTTTTGTGCAGCTTTCTCTTCGTCTTTGGCCCTATAAATGCTAAAGTTTCGCTTATTCCCCAAGGAGCAAGCAGCGGGGCGCTAGAGACCATCAGATGAGCTCACCTTTAAGGACAGAGCACAGCTGGTGCAAATCCTATAGGCAGTATTTGAATTTATGAATTCCGAGAAAAAAATCGAGCATAAGATCGCAGCTATCGACATTGGCACTAATTCTGCACATCTTGTGATTGCTGAGCTAGATGAACAAGAACATATCCATGTCATCGATACGGATAAGATCACCATTCGCCTCGGGTCCTACTTGGATCAAGATGGCAACCTCGGGCCCCTCGGCCTCCAAAAGGCCATCGTTGCCCTTCTGCAAATGAATGAATTATGTCAGAGCTATCAAACTCAACCGCGTGTAGTCGCGACCCATGCAATGCGTGAGGCAAAGAACTCGCACCTTGTCACAGATGCTATATTTCAGAAGACTGGTCTCCACGTAGAAATTATTGATGGGCTGGAAGAAGCCCGTTTGATTTACCTTGGTGTAAATCATGCGTTTTCGTTAGGAGAAAAAAAGACCTTAGTTATGGATATTGGAGGCGGATCCACTGAGGTAATCCTCGGCGTAAGAGAAAACTATCATTATATGACTTCTCTTAAATTAGGAGCTGTAACACTCTCCGAGAAATTCTTCCGTGCAGGGATGAGCTTAGCTGATGAAGCTAAGCTCTTGGATTTTGTTCAGCTCCGCTTGGCACCTTTGCATCACGAACTTGATCAATTGCAGCATGACACGGCCATCTTCTGTTCAGGGACAGCGAAAGCCATGTTGCATATCTACTATCGCAAGATGCTGGGAGAGAGAATAGACGATTACAATGGCCGAGCCATTCCCAGAGAAGCGATTCAGCAGATTGCAAAAAAACTCCTGGAACTTGCTGATACTCAAAAAATTGAGCGTTATACTGGACTTAGTCAATCTCGCAGTGAAATCATCCTTGCTGGAGCCGTTATCTTGAATGAAATCACCTCCCTTCTAAACGTAAAAAAATGGGTGTACTCGGACTTTGCCTTACGGGAAGGCCTCGTTATTGACACCTATCGGCGTCAACAAGGTACGACCAATATTCAGGGTAACCAGGAATTTCGGTGGACCAGGCTCCTTTCCGTAGCTCGCCGCATGCGGGTTGATGAAGAGCATGCGAAAGATGTCGTTGATCTTAGCACCATCATATACAAGAAGCTTTGGCCTCAATTGCCGATTCAAAAAGAGCTCCGTGATCAGCTTTCGTGGGGCGAGCTTTTACGCGGATCTGCGCTTCTCCATGAAATTGGTAAGATCATCTCTTTTCCCAAATTCCACCTCCATTCGGATTATATACTGCAGCACAACAGGGTTCTGGGCTTTACCCAGAATGAACGCCTGATCATGGGTCTCATTATTCGACTGCATCGCAAGGGCTTAAAACTGAAACCAACCGATGCGTTTTTCGAATTAGAAACCGAAACGCGCAAAGCTGTTCTTGCCCTTGCTGCGGTGTTGCGCTTTGCAAGTGCGGCCTGTCGCTTGCGTGAGAATCGCATCGAGAGCATTCATTTGGAGAAGTCGGACAAAGTCTTGACATTTTTGCTCAAACCCCGGGGCAAATACCTCCTTAATGTTGAGTTAAAAAAATTGAATGACGACCGGGAGATTTTCGAGAAATCCTGGGGCTCCCCCGTACAATTTCTGCAAGAAACCTGAGGATTTATGTCTAAGTTCCGAGATTTTCTTCGACAATATGAAACGACGCTCAACCGATTAGCTAAAAAGTCTCATCTACCTCAGGTGATTATCTGCGGCTACTCGGATTTCTTTTTGTTGAAGTCAGCCATCGACCTTGCTCAAGCAGCAAAATCTCGCTACGTGATACGGCGACATGAAACGATTGCGAGTTTTCAGAAGAAACTGGAAGAGCCTGAACAAAGCGGCTTGTTTGGTGAAGAAACCTTTCATCTTGTGACACTCAAATCCTGGACTCAAGCCGCTGGCGCGCAAGTACAAATCGCTCAAAATCGCAATTTGCCCTTTGCCGTCATCTTGGAAAAGTCTACCGCAAAAACACAGTTGAAGGGGCTTCCCCGTGAAATCATGGGCAAGCTCGATATTCTGGAAGCAACAGACCCTTGGCCCGGTGAGTATTCCCTATTGCTCCACTGGTTAGCAAAGCAATATGAGCTCACGATACCTGTGAAACTTGCAGAACGACTACTCATGCAACTCGGTGCTGAGCCCTGGAGGCTTGACAACGCTCTGCGCAATTTGAAACCATTCTCTGAAGAGATTTCCCAGTGGCAAGGTCATCAGATTGGCAAGAAAGCACCCTCCTGGCTCCCTCCGGAACTATCGGAGCGAAGTAACTTCTGGATGAGTGATGCCCTAGCGGAGGGAAATCTTCCCGGAGCCCATCAGCATT
>JBIKVD010000051.1:0-16627 GCA_044357055.1 Oligoflexales bacterium
TCGGGGCACAATTTGCCAAGGTCCACCGTTACGATTCCAATACAGTTGCAGGGCAATTTGGAATCGCGGACCTTGGAAGTAGTGCATTCTTATGAGATGCGGGCCCTCTTCTAGTGGATAGGCATCCCCTATTCTCTCTTGCGGGTGGTGCACCCCGTCATTTTCGACGCGCAGGACATTATCGACGAAAAAGAGCGAGCCATCATCACTTAGAATACGAAAACGATAGTTGCCGGCGCGCAGTACGACCAGTTCCGCTTTTGCCTCTAACACGAACCATTCCAGTCGCGGGACTAAGGTGCTGCTGCCATCATTCTTGGGGAAACCATCTTCGAAGCGTCGGGGGCTAACATCAAAGTTTTGCATGCAGAAATGGGTGAACCACCCTTTAGGCTTGATGCGGCTGTCAAAATTATCCTGCAAGAAACGACAGTTCTTCAACTCATAGATGTCCCCAACTTTTGTCGCGCAACGATTGAAGTCCGCATAGGCGTCTTCTTGGAGTGAGCCAATATCGTAGGCTCGTACATAAATGGGATAGAGGTTTGGATTTGAACTTAAACAATTATGGAATACGGGGGGAGGCGGCTTGCCTCCCGTATCACCTCCCGTTGTACCCGAGCCTCCTCCCGTGCCAGAGCCAGAGCCACTGCCCGATGTCCCAGATCCCGTGCCGCTCCCAGTGCCAGTGGTTGTTGTACCTGCAGTGGCTGTACCCGCAGTAGCGGTTCCTCCTGTTGCCGTCCCTGCAGTGGCCGTACCCGCAGTAGCGCTGCCGCCAGTCCCGCCAGTCTCATAACCAGTCTGCCACTCGTCCCCGGTATTCGACGTGGCATTTCCCGACGTAGCATTTCCAGCGGTGCCACCAGCGGTTGCCGTTCCGCCCTGGTTGGCCTCATCGCCAGTATTCGATGTAGCGGTGCCACCATCCCCTTGGGTAGCGGTACCGCCGGTGTCACCCTGGGGGGTGCTTTTCTTCTCTCTATTTCCATAGAATTTTGCAGAGGTACACCCGCTTAAATAGCTGGCAAGAATCAAAGATAGGGCGCCACCAAGAGATAGAAATGGAGCGACTCTCCGGGGCAAGAACAAAGCGAAAATGTGTTCCATATTGCGACAGCCTATTTTTAGATTTTCTCATTTCTACCATCCATTGTAGCATAAAGAGCAAGGCCCTTCCCACGGACGGCCGAAGCTAAGATAAATGGTAAGGTTGGTCATTCTCGGCAAGGTGAGGGCAATTAGCAAATGATTCAGAGCCTTGTAATTGTGACTTTGCTGTGGCTCGGGCTACAGGGCTGTCAGAATTCACAGAAAAACCCTGACGATTCGCTTGAGGAGCCCAAGGTCCAAAAACTTCAGAACCCGTCCCTCATCAGAAATCCTCAAACAGCAACTTATACCCATTGTTTGCTTGCCAAAGAAAACAAGCCCTGGCGCTGTTTGCAGGGTACGAAAGATTTATCGAAAATCTGCGAACTTCCGAGTGCCGGTCCTTGTCAAGGTGAGGTGGGAGTTGTAGCCCGTTGCGTCGTAGGCAGCGAAGCCATTTGGATTTTTTATTCCAACCTCTTTGTGGGATCTGAAGCCTTGGATTTCTGTGAGAAATCCGGTGGCGTCTTCCGCCAGCTATGATCCCATACCCTTTTTTGCAGGCTGACGATCACCCAAACTTGGTTTCTACCGCCTTGTCCTTGTCCTTGTTCGGGAACAGGAACGATGACGATGTGATTCGCCTCGTCATTTAACACCAAAGAGCGATGAGCGGGAGATTGCCATAAGAGATG
The DNA here is from genome assembly GCA_044357055.1 of Oligoflexales bacterium. GTDB lineage: Bacteria > Bdellovibrionota_B > Oligoflexia > Oligoflexales > JBIKVD01 > JBIKVD01. The sequence continues at coordinate 1,788 of JBIKVD010000051.1, forward strand.
TGTGGCCTCACCCAAACTATCAGCCTGGACGCGGTTTTCGCCCAGAAAATGATACCCGGCCCGCAAAAGAGCTGTTCGCTGGGATTGCAGCCGCGGCCGCAGATGCTTTACCCCTTCTTTGTGTTGCTGGGATTGGACGAGGTCGATTATTTTTCGCTCATCGATGAGCGCCAGTTCTCTAAGATGGCGTTCGGAGCGCTTCTGGTTGATCCAAGAATGGAGCGACTCTCTGGTTAAGCTGGGATCGGCATCGGGGGTGGAGGATGCGGTCTGGGAGGATTGTTGAAGCGCGCCAGATTTTGGCGTTGGTAGCAGTGCCCACAAGACCGGTCCATAGTCCGTGCTTTTGGGAAAGCAATAGACACCGAAAACCTCCCATTCCTTTTGTGCGGAAGGACCCTGCAAAGGAAATTCAGACAGGTGAAACTGAGTAGCAACATTGTCGTTGAAGCCGATTCCCTGAATCTGTAATTGACGACAATGCACGTCTGACAGGGATTTGAGGACCCCATCACTGGTTTGACTTAAATGGGATAGGTCGAGCAAGAGCGGAGATGCGGTCGTCATCATCCAGTATTGGTGTCGGTTTTTACTCTGCCCTGAGCATTTTCCTGTGCTGTAGCCCAAGTGATTGTTCTTTTGCGCCTCTTCCCGAGCCCGCTGACGCACGACGTCCGCCTCGGGTTCTCTACCGGTAGTCGCTAAATATACCAACGAAACATTAGCTAGATGGAAGCCGGCATTTTGCAAGTCATCCAATCTCCACTTGTTGCCATCGGATGAGAGTTGATTGCAGATGAGCTCAGACCAGCGTCCCATGTCTAGGTACACTGGCGATGAGGAAGGATGCGGGGGTGTCGGCTCGAACTTCTCGGTCGCCCAGGCACAGATGGGAAAAACAAGATGGATCAATAGCGCTGAAAGCGAGATTGACCACGCGCCACCCCGGCGGTGCACTATTTTTCTCCCAGTAACTTAAAGATGGTCTGTAATTGAATATTAGAGGTCCCTTCGTATAGTTTACCGATCTTCGCGTCGCGGTAAAATTTTTCTGCAGGAAATTCCTTTATGAACCCATAGCCGCCAAAGATTTCCAAAGCTTGTGAAGCCACACGCTCTGCAATCTCAGAAACATGGTGTTTAGCCATGGCAGCTTCTTTAATAAAAGGTTGGCCTGCATCTTTCAACCGCGCGGCGTTGTAAACCATGAGGCGTGAAGCCTCGATGGCAACCGCCATGTCGGCAAGTTGAAATTGAATACCCTGAAACTGGTTGATGGCTTTGCCGAATTGCTCGCGCTGGCCAGCATACTTCCAGGCAGCATCAAAGGCCCCCTGCGCCAGGCCGAGCATTTGCGCCGCAATACCGATCCTACCTTCATTGAGCGTCTCAATGGCGATCTTATATCCTTTGCCAATTTCGCCCAGGACATTGGCTTTGGGCACCTTGACTTTATCCATCAGCACTTCGCAGGTCGAGCTCGCGCGGATACCTAACTTGACCTCCTTCTTGCCGATCGTGAGCCCGGGCATCGATTTTTCCAAGACAAAGGCGGTAATTCCTTTGTAGCCGAGTTCCGGGTTTATATTGGCAAAAACGACAAATATCTCAGCTTCTTTCGCATTGGTGATAAAGATTTTCTTTCCATCTAGAAGAAAATGATCGCCCTGGTCCGTGGCTCGAGTTTTGAGAGCGAAAGCGTCCGATCCAGAGTTAGCTTCCGTTAGGCAATAGGCACCGAGCTTGCTTGTCGCCAGTTGAGGGAAAAACTTTGCCCTTTGCTCTTTCGTCGCCCATTTCTTAAAGACGTTGTTGATCAGGGTATTTTGCACATCTACGATGACGCTGATGGCTGGATCGATGGTGGATATAGCTTCCACGGCCAAACACGCCATGAAAAAAGAACTTCCGCTTCCGCCAAATTCGCTCGGGATCTCTATGCCCATGAAACCCATTTCGAAGAGCTGGCGCAGTAATTCCGGCGAAAGCTGTTCGGATTCGTCCATTTTCATGACCAGTGGTTTGATAGCAGAATCGGCGAATTTGGTGATTTCCTGCTTAAAAAGCAACTCTTCTTCGCTGAGGATAGTAAGGGCGCGGGTCATGGCACATTCCTTTCCAGATGATTCGGTGCGGTGCTGCAATTTTGCCGTCAAATGTCTAGTTGTAGCTGTTTGTGTTCAACTTTGCATCAACTTAGGTCTGCTTTCGGGAAATGGCAGCGAGACAAGCTCTTTTTGACGCTCTAAGAAGGTTTCTTGACTGTTTTTTAGCAATATCTGCAGTTTATCTGCGCTTATCGCGGGAGGATGGGTGGCTGGACCCCGGGGGTCTTGCTTGACGGTCAGACCTCGATTAAATCCGGATGGGTCCATACTTTCCAATGCATTTGAGCGGCAGGTCTGCAAATAAGAGTCTGCCTGAGCTTGATAGCTCGCTAAGGCTTTCTGCATGGCTAGGAACTGCTTAGGAAAGACGAGCGGCAGGAGCCGGCCGCGTAAAAGGCTATTCAGAGAGTTACCGATGGGGCTAGTGAGGGCATCTTTAACATTAGCACCGAGTCTCGTTTGCAGTGAGTGGCCTGCCTGCAAGTTCTCTTTTGCAATTCGTATCTCTGCATATTCTGCCTGTTGTTCTCCTAGCAAAATTTCTAAATCTCGGATTTGCTGCTGCCAATAGTCTTTGGATTGTTCTAGCGTCTGTCGCCTGGCAAGAACATGAATCAGCTGCTCCTCTTGGATAGTGTTTAGCCCATGTTTCACTTTGGGAGTGATGCCCGAGCGTTGCTGCAACATTTTTAGCCAAGTAAATTTGGAACAGGCCGCCGAAGCTGCGCTGTGAAATACCTTAATCCTCTCTCCCAGCCTTTGCACCCATAGAACCACAGCTCCATCTCGCGGGGGCAGGTTGGGGCCGCGCTCGGCCATCTGCTCGATAAATTGCAGTTTGCCCAGAAGTGCGGATTCCAGTACCCGATACTGGGCAAACTCAGCGTGAGTCCGGCCATATTTTTCTTTGGCCACGGATTCAACGTAGGCTATCAGTTGGCTCGTCATTTGAGCTAAACGCTGAATTTCTTGATCGATGCTTTTGGTATTCACCCGATCTTGCCCTCCCGTATGATTTTTTTTGTCACGGGTCCCCGCATTTTCGTTTGACTGATAGACTGATATTGGTGGGCCATTTGAAAGATTTGTTTTGTTTCCTGTTCGGCTTTTGCCGCCTGTAAGAGAGGAGTGTCAATCTCGGTTGGCCATGACTGCCAATCAAAGGCAAAGTCTTGCGGTCCCGCTTTGTCTAAACGCTGACGCTCCGCATCCAACCACTTTCTCTTCTGATCAATTTGTTTCTCCAAGGTGGTCCCTTGCAGTTGAAGACGGTTAATGTCGCCCTCCAAACGGTTCAGGTCCGAGAAGGTCTTGACCAAGATATGGTTGAGTTGCAGAACTTCTTGAGGTGCGCTCTTGCCCAGAGTCTTTCTAATCAATCGACTTAAGCTTTTGTCGTCTAGCATGGTGTTTTTGAGGCGAGCATCCACTTCGGCGATCCATTTGCCGATTTTGCTGAGACGAAAGGTCGATTGGAGAGCGGGGTTTTTGCCTCTTAACGACTCTTGCAGGATCTTTATAGCTTTGTCAGCAATTTGCGTCAGGAAACGCACTAAAGCTTGTCTTTCCCAAAGGGATTGAATCAAGATTTCGCTCTCTTGTTGCGACGCCATAGGTAAAGCAGCAAATTCGGGGGGAAGAAAGTCCTGCTGTGGCTTGGTTTGCAGGATATTCTTGGTTTGCTCTAATTGAGATTTAAGATCACGAATTTTCTGCAATCTTGCGTTGACGGCGTTTCGCGAAAGTAATTCCTGTGAAGACTTTTCTGTCAGAGCGGCCTCTAGGGAGGTGAGACGATGTATTAAAACCTGAGTGTGGCGCTCCACGGTGCGGATCTTTCGGTCAGAGTTAACTATTTCGTGATCCATGCTCGCACCACCGCATCCATTGTCAGAATTTAAGCCCACAACCCCAAAATTACAGGTATGCATGAAAATCGGGGCATGCTCTTAACAATTTTGACATGGATAAGGGGAAAATCAATGGTGCGAGCTGGGTAGAGTTGTCTCGTTTAAGCTCTAAAACATCAAACCAGAATTCTGATCATTGTTAAGCGCCGGATCGGGGAGTTTGTTGTTTTCCAAACCTACGAACAAGGTATGATAGCTGTGACCCATGGCGTTTCACCTGCCAGGCTTGGCTTGAACGGAAGGTAGTAGTCGTAAGATATGGATAACAAAGATAATACTCGGCATCACGAACTATTAAGAACCAGGTTTGGGCAAGCCTTTGAGCGAAAACCCATGCTTCGTCCTCCCGTGTGGTTTATGCGCCAAGCAGGGCGAACCGACCCCCAATATCGAGCCTACAAAGAAAAACTTGCCTTGCCACTCGAGGACATGTTTCGCAACCCGGAAGTTTCTGCCCACATGACCATACTCCCGGCAAGGTTTGGTGTTGACGCCCTCATCTACTATCAGGACATTCTCACGATCTTGGGGCCGATGGGAGCCGAGTTTATTTTTCGTCCAGGACCTGAAATCGTCGAGCCTTTTGCAGGTCCCGCTGATTTGTCCAGATTGCGTGCTTTTGATGTGCGAGAAGACATGAGTTACGTCGCCGAGGCTATTGATCTCATCCTGAAGAGGAAGCCCGGAGATTTACCCCTTTTGGGTTTTGCTGGGTCCCCTCTGACTTTGGCCGTCTTTCTTATCGAAGGTAGAAGCTTTGGTAAAGGGAATGAGAAATTCCAATCCTATTTGCAACACCATCCCAAGGAGCTTCACGCACTATTGAAGCTGCTAACGAGAATGACCGTTGAATATCTCCAGTTTCAAGCCCATTGCGGGGTTTCGGCCGTTCAGCTGTTTGAGAGTGCGGCTCATTTGCTCACGAGAGAGCAATATCAAACCTTTGCCTTGCCTTATCAGCAAGAGATTTTTTCTTGCCTGCGCGGACTATTACCAACCATTATCTTTGCTCACAACTGGCCCATTTTGACAGACCTTAGCGCTGCGGGCGCGGATGTGATTAGTTTGCCGGCCAGCATCTCCATTAAGGAGGCCCGCGCGGCATTGGGGGCCGATATCGTGTTGCAAGGCAATATCTCCAACCACCTTTTGCGTGACGGTACGCTGGAAGATATCCGTAGTGCGGTCCTGCAATGCATCGGAGATGGTGGTTGTTACCGGCACATTCTTAATCTCGACCATGGATTATTGCCTGAAACTCCCTTTGAAAATGTTTGCCATGCTATAAAAATTGCTACCGAATATAAAAACCCCACCTTTCCTTGAACGGGACTCTCAATGAATCATAGAAAATCAGTGCGCACCCCCTTATTGTTGGTAGTTATGGATGGAGTTGGCGAGCGGGAGGAAGTTTCGGGCAATGCGGTGAAACAAGCCTACACTCCAGCGATGAGCTACTTGCGTCAGCGATGTCCGTTTATGACTTTGAAGGCTCATGGCCGCGCCGTGGGACTGCCGAGTGATGCTGACATGGGCAACAGTGAAGTGGGACATAATGCTATCGGGTCTGGGCAAGTTTTTGATCAGGGAGCTAAGCTGATAGAAGCTAGCTTAAGCTCGGAGGCTATGTTTTCTGGTAAAACCTGGCAGAGTTTGGTGGATTTTACCCGAGCCCACACCGGGACCTTACACTTGATAGGGTTGCTGTCTGATGGGAATGTACACTCTAATATTAGTCACCTTATTGCCATTTGTCGGGCCGCAAAACGGGCAGGAATTAAGCGGGTTGCGTTACATTCCCTGTTTGATGGTCGCGACGTTCCCAGTGGCTCGGCCGAGGGTTATGTCAACACCATGGTTCAATTGGCAGCAACCTTGACCGATCCGAGTTTCGAGTTTGTGTTTGCCGATGGCGGTGGGCGCATGCATGTGACGATGGACCGCTATGAGGCAGACTGGGCCATGGTTCAGCGTGGTTACGACCTCTATGTCGATGGGCAGGCGGAGTATCGCTATGGCAATATTCTGGACGCGATGGCAGATCTTCGTCAGCGTGGGTTCCGTGATGATCAATATCTGCCTTCCTTTGTACTCTGTGACGGATCCGGCGAGCCGACCGCAAGAGTGAAGGATGGCGATGGGGTGGTTCTTTTTAATTTTCGTGGTGATCGAGCCATCGAAATTAGTCTGGCCTTTGACCAAGAGAATTTTGATAAGTTCCCGCGACTAAATCGCCCCAAGGTCTATTATGCAGGGATGATGCAATATGATGGCGATCTTGCGGTTCCGGCTCATTACTTAGTTTCTCCGCCCGTAATAAAAAACACTTTGTCAGAATGGTTGATTCAGCAAGGAGTGCGACAATTTGCATGTAGCGAAACGCAAAAATTTGGTCATGTCACCTATTTTTGGAATGGCAATCGCTCGGGCTATTTGGACCAATCACTGGAGGAGTATTTGGAGATTCCCTCTAGCTCCGGGCCCTTTGATTTTGATCCGTGGATGAAAGCCGCCGAGATTACCGCAGCTACTATTCACCACATGGCAAACAAGACCTTTGACTTTGGCCGCATTAACTTGGCCAATGGCGACATGGTGGGACATACCGGCAATTTTGAGGCATCCGTTCTGGCGGTTTCGACTGTGGACTTGATGTTAAGCAAGCTATTACACGCTGCTAAGCGCTACGGTTATTCGTTGGTCATTACGGCCGATCATGGGAATGCTGATGATATGTATTTGGATTCCTCCGAGAGTCCAAAGATAGGGACCGAAAGTTTGGTTTTTTCGCCGCCGAAGGCAAAAACGGCCCATAGCCTAAGCCCTGTCCCACTCTATGTGTGGGGTCAGGAAGTATTGTTTTCCCCGGAGCTGAGTGGCAAAGCTGGGCTGGCGAACTTGGCTGCCACGGTTTGCAGGCTTATGGGCCTGCCGGTGAGTTCTCATTTCCAGGAATCGTTAATAAAATAGGGAGGTCAGTGTACGTGCCTTTTAAACCTAGCAATCCGCCCGATTTACAGCAAGCCGGTCAGCAGTTTCAAGAGTTTTGCAACACCATAGCCATGCTACGTGACCCTAAGCTTGGTTGCCCCTGGGATTTAAAGCAAACTCATGAAACGCTGATACCCTATGCGATCGAAGAAACCTACGAGGTGGTTCAGGCGATCCGCGATGGTGATGCCACGGATTTACAGGAAGAGCTTGGCGACCTTTTGCTGCAGATTGTATTGCATGGTCAGCTAGCGCAAGATGCCCAAGAGTTTTCCATCGTCGACATAATCAGATCTATTAACGCAAAAATGCGTAGGAGGCACCCTCATGTTTTTGACCGCGATCTGAGTGGTCCTTCCTCTACTGAGGAGGAAATCAAGAAACGTTGGAAGGAGATTAAGAGCGAAGAAAAATCCCTAGGAGCCAAGCGAAAAGGCACCGAAGCTCCCAAAGGAATTTTCGCGGGACTCGAAAAGGTTTTCCCGCCGAGTCAGCGCGCTCTGGAAATTGGGAAAATAGCCAAAAAAATCGCGTTTGATTGGTCGGAACCGAAGCAGGTCTTACAGGCGCTGCGCGCAGAGATTGATGAGTTGGAACAGGCCATGAATGAGCAGGGCACCTTGCTGCCACCAGCCCTTGCTAGAACAGCTAACCAGGGTGCCATTCAAGAGGAACTCGGGGACGTCTATTTTACTGTGGCTCAATTGACCCGGCATTTAGGACTTCATCCTGAAGCCCAAATGGACTTAGGTAATCGAAAATTCCTTGCTCGTTTTGCTAAGGTTGAAGAGTTGCTAAAGCAAGATGGATTAACGCCCGAATCGGCGGGCCAGGAACTTCTAGAAACGTATTGGCAGAAAGCCAAAATGCGATAGGTTCGCGCTAAGTGACCAGAAGGCAAGCCAAATTATCTTGGGGCAGGACGTGTGTCTCTCAAGGGTGTGGGTGACGGCGGAAAAAACTTAACAAAATTCATAGCATTTGTTATCTTTCGCCTCACGATTCGATAGAACAAAAAGCAATCATTCAAACATATGAGCGGGAGCTGGTGATGAGTTCATGCAGAATTTCAGTGCGGGCATTATTGACTTGCCTATCCCTAACCTGGCTGAATGTCTCATTTGTCGAAACTTCTGTAGCTCAAACGGCTTTTCCCCTGTCCTTGGACGAACTCATTTCAACGAGTGAGCTGGATAGCCAATTCGCCTGGCGCCCGTCCAACAAAATAGATTTCTTACTTGTCATGGATGATCGATTTGAAACGAAGCCGCAACAGCAGCATGTGAATGGCGTGCTAACAGTTTTCTTGAACTCGATTAAGGATCTGGATTGGCGATTAAATCGCGCCAGTATAAGCGGCGAGTGTGGGTGGGAGCAAGCTGCTGATCAAGCAAGTCAGTTGGCTACCGATGCAGGTTCCGTGGATGTATTTCAGATTGATGCGGAAGGGAAGGATGCCTGCAAACCTCAAAATTGGCGCCGGTCGGATGCTCAATTTGCTGTCCTTTTGGTAAATGATCTGAACTTAGACCTAAGCTCTGGCCTTGAGAACCTGCTGGTGGAAAATCTTCAATTTCCCGAAGCCGGATTGCAGTCTGCAAAAACTGGTCTTGAAATCGCATCTGAAACGGTCATCGCGCCCAAGGTGGCCCCATATCGTTTTTTTGCATTAGGGGATCAGGCGCTCAATCGAAAGTGCCCTGCTACGAAAGCCGCAGGCGAGAATGTCGTGCGGCAGTTGGTTGAGCGAACCAATGGTGTCATAGAAGGTTCCTGCCTCAAAAATGATCCTCTCGCGGGCTTTCTGCTAAGTAGCATACGGGCATTCATGAAAATGTTCTGAGATTTTTCCCCCGCCCTCGCAAATATAACCTGGTAATGGCAAACACTGGGCCTTTCCCATGATTTAAGGACTTGCCATGAGCCTCTTAGCGATCGATTTCGGTACCACTCATACCTTGGCTGCCGAATGCCTGCCCAATTCCTTACCCCTCGTGATTGAGCCAAGGCAGCAGAACTCACGCATTATGAAAACAGTCTTGTTTTCGACCGGGCCCAAGGATTGGTATGTTGGCTCCGATGCCTTGCAGATGTATGATGAATGCTTTGGCGAAGGGCGATATTTTCGTTCCATCAAGAAATACTTGCCTGATCCAGCTTTCACCCACACCGTGGTATTCGGTAAAGTCTATAAGATTCAAGATATCATTGCTAAATTCTTAGCAACCATCAAAGATAGAGCGGAATCCCAGACCGGATTGCAGTTTTCCACGCTCGTCTTAGGTCGCCCCGCCCGATTTTCTGCCGTTGTAGAAGAAGACCTTTTGGCGGAATCCAGACTGCGCGAGGCCGCAACCCTCGTTGGATTTCGCGACATCCATTTTTGTTTTGAGCCCGTCGCTGTCGCCTATAAAGTTGCAACATCACAATACCAAGAACAGCTGATCGTTGTGGCTGATTTAGGAGGCGGAACCAGCGATTTTACCGTTTGCAAAATGCCAAGTCTTAGGCCATTTTCGAGTCAAGATGTTTTGAGTATTGGTGCGGTCAGCATTGCCGGTGATGCCTTTGACAGCGACCTGGTTCGCCACCAATTAAGTGGCGAACTAGGAATGGATGTTACCTATCAGCTCCCAAGCTCTTTTCACGCTACCCCCCTACCAAGTGCTTTTCTTGACAAAGTTAGTTCACCTGCGGACTTCAATTTGTTGGCTTCCCAGCGCAGCTGGCAGGTGCTGGAACATGCCCTTCGCTACGGCTTGCAGGCCCAACAAAAACGGAACCTCAAACAATTGATGACCTTGCTCAAGGACCACTTGGGGTACCCCTTCTTTCGAGAAGTTGAACGGGCAAAGATCTTGCTCTCCCAAGAAGCCGAGGTGCAGTTCCTTTTCGAAAGCCTCGATGTGCATATCCAACGCTCCATCGCACAAGAAAGCTACGAAAAAGATATTTCCCCGAACGCAGACAAAATTCTTGCTTGTCTGGACGAGAGCCTCAAATCCGCGGGCGTTTTCCCTAGTGACATCCATACCGTCTATTGCACGGGTGGTACATCTCAGATGCCCATGATCAAAAAAGCACTGCAATCACGGTTTGGCAGCAACAAAATTGTAGAGTTCTCGACCTTTGACGGTGTCATCCAAGGTCTAAGCGTGTACGGAAGCAGCCTCGGTTGAGTTTTGTGGCCTATTTGCTGGTGGTTCTCCCTGTTTGATCGCGATTCAGGGTGTCAATGCGATCGAGTGTCTTCTGAATGAGACTCTTTAGCTCAGCAAGCTGGAGTTCATCATCCCGCACTTCTACCTCTATCTCCTGCATGTCGCGAGTGACAGAGCGCAACTTCGATTGAACCTTTTGTAGTTCAGGAGATAGCAGCGCACTAGCGAAGACAGCTGTGTAAAAAACGTGGGCCAAAGATCCAAGCATCATCAGCGCAATGGCCAGAATACGCCCAGCCTCACTAAGTGGTACAACATCGCCGTAGCCAACGGTTGTCATGGTCGCCATGGCCCAATAAAAGCAGTTCAGAAAACTGTCGGCATTTTGATTGCTATCGTGTTCCAGCAGATACAATAAGCCGGCAGCTCCAAGTACTAACCCGTGGACTAAAACCGTCATCCAGATAAAAATCGGCTCACGGACCATGGTAAGGACACGTCGCCAGAAAACATAGCTGCGCAGAGTTAAATTTCTGACGTGTCTCCAGATCAAATGGATGGCTCCAGGCTAGGGTTCAAACGCAAAGTTTGTGCTATCTGATAACTATACTCCATGACCAACCAGGAAAGTAAGTCTCATTTAGCCTCATACTCGCTTCAAGTGCCTGAAGAGAAGTGCTATTGAGCGCTGGTTAAGTTGCTTGCATTGCCGAGTATGATAGATCAGAAAATTTGAGTCCAAAGCCCCTGATCATGGAATAGGCCTAAAAGCAAAAATGAAGCAGGACTCTTGTTTCATCCTTTTGACTAATTGGTGTGCTTGTGCATTGACGCTTACCTCTTGAGATTGTAACATTTCCCATACATCCCCCGAAATGGCTACGTTTAAGGAGTCTCTATGCGTTTGTATGCTTTGCTGCTTTTTGTCTCACTTGCCTGTAAGACAATTGATAGTTCCTCGGACGCGCAAAAAAGCAGTTCTGATCCGGCAGAAGATAAGCAAACGGAACAAACGCGCGAAGATTATCATTGTAGCAATGAGACGAACACGCCTAAGTATGATATTTCCATCCATTTGGGCGATGATGAGAATGAGAGAAGAGGATCCGTGAACGGTTATCCCATCGCGCCTGGTGTCGATGTGGATCCAATTCCTTTCAAGTTAGCATTTATGACGGAGAATGATCGCGAAAAGTTTCTCAAGAAAGATGGTCAGCCGAGAAAAAGGTATGACCTGCTAACCCATTCTTGCGAAGGTGCTTTCGCTGACGCAGCGGATCTGCATTTTTCGGTAGACGTCTATGAAGATTTTGTTGTTATCAGAGAAATGCACAACGAGCCCAAAACGCAAAAATCTGGGTTAAAGCGGACCCTTTATTTGAAGCGTCTTGTTGAAGAACCTGCACCGTTCGATTTGAGTTTCGTAGTCGCAGTAGGTGAGACTTTTGAAATCAAGCTAAGCTCCACTCCCAGCACTGGCTACAAGTGGCAAATAGAAAATCTAGATCCAAAGCTCTTGACTCTTGAGTCAGAAAATTTTATTGCAGTCCCAAATGGTCCAGCTGGCTCGGGTGGTGAACAGTTTTTTACCCTTAAAGGACTCGCTGTCGGCGTGGACGAAGTTGAACTGATTTACAAGCGCCCATGGGAAAGCTCGATCGGTGAAACCAAAAAAGTAAAAGTCGAAATCGTACCTTAGCATTTTGCCCTCTGCCAGTGAGCTACGTAGCAGGGGTGTGGGTCGTACCCTCTGGATCTATGGAGCCAACCATGGAAATTCATGACCGCTTTTTTAGCAACCAGCTGCAGTATCGTCTAAAGCTGCCCTTCACGAAAACCACAGTGTTGCGCTGGAGCGCCCCCGAACGTGGCGATATTATAGCATTTGCGTACCCAGCAGACGAATCCTTGACCTTTGTAAAACGCGTTATTGCAGTGCCCGATGATGTCGTGGAAATGCGAGACGGAGTGCTGCTACTGAACCATTCCGTTGTTGCAGAAGATTCTCTTCCCACCAGGATGATTTACCAAGAGAGTTTAAGTGAGTCTTGTCAATACAGGATTAAGCATCTTTACGGCAGGGGCGTTGGGAGTTTTGGCCCCACCGTAGTGCCAAAAGACCACTACTTTGGTCTTGGCGATAATCGGGAAGATAGCAAGGATTCCCGATTCTGGGGTTTTGTTCCCTTTCATAATATTGAAGGAAAGATGCTCTACCGCTGGTTTGCCCTGAAAGACAATGAGGAAGGATTGTTCTGGGAGAGGCTGGGAAATATCACCTGTTAAATGCTAGTGCTGACTTCAAGCGTTTCGTTGAACGTCCCAAAACCTACTGCCTTTTTCTATTCTCTAACGCCCAGCAATCCTTACAAGAAACCTAGAAATGGGATCTCCGGCTACGATTCCTATGAAATCTGTGTTAAAGATGGACAAGTTCTGGGGAGGTTTTTTCTTGGGTCTTTTACCCTAAAGCCTAGATGTACAGGGAGCAAGCATGAGAAAACTGCTTTTGGTTGGAATCTTTACTTTAGGTGCTTGCGTTACAACCAACGAACAAGGGCGTCGCGCTTTAAACTTCATCCCCGAGGGTCAGATGAACCAATTGGGGGCGCAAGCTTACGCTGAAATGAATAAGACGGAGAAGGTATCATCAAACAAAGTCGCGACCGAGATGATCCAGAGGATTGGGAAAAGGATCGCCGCCGCTTCTGGAGCAAAATATGATTGGGAATTTCGCTTATTTGCAAACAAGGCTGTTAATGCCTTCTGTCTTCCGGGTGGCAAGGTCGGTGTTTTTGAAGGCATCCTACCCGTCGCACAAAACGAAGCTGGCCTAGCGGCCATTATCGGGCATGAAGTGGCCCACGCGACTTTAGAACACGGTGCCGAACGCGTTTCCCAAGGAATGGTGCTGCAAGCGGGAATGACCGCAGCTGATCTCGCTTTGGGAGACAACCGTTATCGGGCGCCGCTATTGGCGGCTCTGGGGCTCGGAAGTCAAGTGGGTGTCTTACTGCCCTATAGTCGAATGCATGAGTCAGAGGCTGATATTCTGGGTTTGGAATACCTTGCTAAGGCTGGTTATGACCCAATGGAAGCACCCAAATTGTGGGAGCGTATGGCGAAACTCCCGGGCGGCGGTGGGCCAGAATTCCTGGCGACGCACCCTAATTCGAGCAAGCGAGCGCAAGTGCTTAGGCAGCATATTAAGAAGGTCATGCCCCAGTATGGCAAAAGTGAGCAACAGCAGAACCGAGCTATCCCGTTTTAATGTAGCTAGTCTTGCTGAAAAAGCTCCGCGTTTTCGCAAAATCTAGATAACAATGGTTGATTGTTCAAAAGGCATCTATGGCTGCTTGAAAAAGTTTTTTCTTCCAAGCATCTAGGTGCTGCGGATGAGTGACAAACCTTTCGACGTCGCGCTTGGCTACTGCGACATCGAGTTGCTTAACTTGTTTTTTTGCCCAGGAGCGAAATAAATCGGAGGAAAATTCCTCATCCCATTGGCCGCTGTCGCGGACTTTTGCTTCTAGGTACAGCCAATTGGATCTGATTTTCTGGCCAACGTACCAAAGCACATCGTGCCAATCGCGTCCTTTCACATTTCTGCGAATTGGCTTTTACAAAGGCTGATTCAAATGAGGTTTCAACGGCCTTTTGCTTTTTTTCGACAATGGCTTGGATGTCATGGCTTTCCAGGTCTTGTTTTATGGCACTAGCATATTTGCTCAAATCATACTTTGCGGTTTTTTGAGTAGTGTAAAATCTCGGTCTTATGCCTTCGCTTTCTGGGACTTGCGGGAGGGCTTTGGCAAAGGATTTTCCGCTTAAATGGGCATTATTTGCAGCTTTCGATAGTTGAACGAACTGGTTAATTTCAAGCGCATATTCTCAAATAGGTATTTCCGCATGGAAGCTTTTGTTTCGAGTCCATCAACATGGTAGAGCCTATCAAAGAGGGCCCATTTTGGGGACGCAATCAAATAGGCCGTCTGCGTATTGAGTTCGACTCGTATAATCCCAGCAGAGTAGCAGGATCTTTGTGTCGTGTTGTAATGAAATTCACCAGTGGGTGTCGAATAGCGACGTTTGCTCGAAAAAGTGGTGCTGGTCACCGTATGGATATGCTCGGGAATCATTCCGTAATGCGCCAGGGCTGAGTCTTCGGACACATAAGTAGGACCGTACATCATATTGGCTATAGCGAAGATGTGGTATTTTTCATCGCCCTTGACGTAGAAGCCTTTCTTAACACGAATTTTTTTCCTGATTTTAGTAAAGAGCCAATTTTATTTCTTGGGTATTTGTACTGGTCTAAGCAGTTTAATAGAATATTATAATCAAATTCGTTTGTTGAGATGGATGGCAATGGGTCCATGGACATAACTATAGCTGCCTGTAAGTTGAAATATTGTCAACCTACTGTAGATCGAAAGCCGCACCATGTTGCCCTAGAGCCAGAGTCCCGAGCTCAAATGGAGGTGATGTAAAGAATGATTAGTCTTTTTCTTGCATTTATTTCCCAAGTTTTCCTCGAATTGCTTTCAGGTATAGCCTTTGCTTTTATGGGGAAATCTACCAAAAGGAAAATGAGTGGCCTTGTGCACTATAATGCTGCCTTCATTCTTGGTATTAGTTTTGGTTTTACAGTCTCTGTGTACGTGTTACCG
>JBIKVD010000052.1:0-16592 GCA_044357055.1 Oligoflexales bacterium
GACAAAGCAGGAGCATCCCCCCATGCCTAAAAGAGACATGGACCAAAGCAGCGTTCCTGAGGACCGCAAGCAAACCGATAAAAGTTTAGGAGCCGAACGCGCTAAGACCGATTCTTCCCTATTGGCGAGAAAACAGCGCAGAGAACGCCAGGCGGATGCGGCGATTCAGTCAAAGCGCGACCAGGCTGATGACACGCGCGACCAGAAGCGTCTTCAGGCGGATCAAGCAAGCTCCCGGGTCGAGGAAGCCCAAGGCGCGAACAATAGAGGTGATCGCCTCGAAGCCAATAAACGCCTTTTCAAGGATAGACTCACGGCTGACGAAGCCCTTGATACGGAGCGTCGCCATGAGGATTCTATTCTTGAGAAAGAGCGGCTGGATAGGGACGTCTCTGAAAAGAATCTTTTAGAAACAGAACGCAAAAAGACCGATGCAGATCTTACAAAAGAGCGAACCCAGACCGACGAAGAAGCAAAGCGAGCGACGGTCGCGCTCACCACGAGGGACGAGTTTCTGGCTATTGTCAGCCATGACCTTAGAAATCCTCTCGGTTCGATTTCCGTGGCCGTAGATCTTCTGAAGACGACGCCTCTCTACGCTCAGGCAGATGATGCCACCTGCCAATTCATAGATATGATTGGTCGAAATACCCAGGAGGCGCTGCGCCTTATCAGCGATCTTATGGATATGGAAAGCATTGCTGCGGGCAAGCTGAGCGTCGAGAGAGAAATACATGATATCGTTGAGATCATTCAACATGCAGTCCATTCTTTTCAGGGTCAGGCCTCGACAAAGAAGCTTTCCCTGGAGCTTACGGTCAAGGAAGGACCTCGCACCTCAGTCAACTGCGACTGTGACCGAGTCTCCCAGGTTTTTTCAAATCTGATAGGCAATGCGCTTAAATTCACGCCAAACGGTGGTAAAATTGCTTTGAACGTCTTTCCGAAGGGCGATGAAATCAAAATATCCATCGCCGACACTGGCCCTGGGATCTCCAAGGAGATGCAACAGACTATCTTTGAACGATTTTGGCAGCTCGGCAAGCCCGATCGCCAAGGGCTAGGACTTGGCCTCTATATCGCTAAGATGATTGTTGAAGCTCATCAGGGTCGCCTTTGGGTGGAGTCTGAACTGGGGCAAGGAAGCGTCTTTCACTTAACACTGCCGGCAGCGCCTTAAGACGAGGAATTCTGCCTTGCTGGAAACACTCTTCATCATACTCTTGATCAATCACTCAAGTAAAAAAAATCAGAGCTACTTATTATTCAAAGTTAGGCGTAGTGTCCAAGAGACACAAATTTTCATTGGTCTTTTACCAATAAAACCAGTTGGGTCTAGAAATGAGCTGTAATGTCCAGTAAGGATCACGAATTTCGCGATAACGACGATCATACAGCCCCTCAGAAGAAAGCATCCTTTCCAATCGTCGGTATCGGCGCCTCCGCAGGCGGTTTAGAAGCCTTTTCCCAGCTCCTGGGGAACCTAGATGCCCATACTGGCATGGCCTTCGTCTTAATTCAGCACTTAGATCCAAATCACGAAAGCATGCTGGGAGAAATTCTTGGCAGGGCCACGACCATGCCCGTGCTGGTCGTAACGGATGGTATGACGGTAGAACCCAATCATGTTTATGTCATTCCTCCCAATACCCGTATGACGATTTCCAGTTATACCCTAAAGCTCGCGCCTCGCGGCACGAGTGAAGACAGCTACAATCCTATTGACCAGTTCTTTCGGTCGCTTGCCGCAGAGCAATTGGACAATGCGATTGGGTGCATTTTGTCTGGCTCCGGTTCTGATGGTGCCCAGGGACTGGCGGCAATTGCTGAGGAAGGCGGCGCAACCTTTGCTCAGGTCAAGGAATCCGCAAAGTTTGACAGCATGCCTGGGGCCGCGATTGAAAATGGCGTCGACTACATTTTAACTCCGGAAGGAATTGCAGCTGAGCTCGCAAAATTGGCCCAAAGACCTCGCCCAGAAATCGTGAACCTCAACAAGACATGGCCAGATTTTCTGACGATTCTAAACCTGCTAGCCTCACGCAGGAGCATGGATTTTTCTCAATATAAGAAACCGACGGTCATGCGACGAATCTCGCGCCGGATGGTCTTGTTGCAGTTAAGCAAAACGGAAGATTATGTCGCGTATCTTAAAACCCACGAGTCCGAAATAGAAAACCTCTATGAAGACATCCTGATAAAGGTCACCGATTTTTTCCGTGACCCAGAAAGTTTTACGGCGCTCAAGACCAAGGTCTTCCAAAAGTTTCTGCAACAAGAACCTCTTCCAGGCTCTTTGCGCATTTGGGTTCCTGGATGCTCCACCGGCGAAGAGGCTTATTCCATTGCCATCTGTGCCTTGGAGGCTATGGAAGAGGCAGGCCATGCCACCCGGATCGAAATTTTTGCCACCGATTTAAGTGAATCGGCGCTGAGCATTGCCCGCGCTGGGTACTATGATCAATCACGCATGCAACATGTGTCTGCCAAGAGACTCGAGCGCTTCTTCATCAAAGAAGGTCGTGGGTTCCGGGTTTCCAGTGCGATTCGCGAGCCGTGTATCTTCGCCAAGCAAAACGTCACCCGAGATCCTCCTTTTTCAAAACTGGATCTCATTAGTTGCCGAAATCTACTCATTTATCTCAGTCAACCCTTGCAGGATCGGGTGCTGTCTGCCTTTCATTTTGCGCTCAATCGCGATGCTTTTCTGGCCCTTGGCAATGCGGAAACAGTTGGGCCTTCCTCCGATTTATTCGCAGTCGCCGACAAATCTGCAAAGATTTACTCAAAGAAACACACAGTGCAGCATATTCGGACCCCAGCATTTGCTATCGACGCATTACCAGAGCCATCGCCCACCAGCGCCAAACTCCTGGGCATGCGCGCTGATAATGCTGGCAAAAATGATTTCAAATCAGCAGCCGAGCGCGCGATCTTAACAAACTATATTCCACCAGGAGTGGTGATCAATGATCGCATGGAGGTTCTGCAGTTTCGCGGCGACACCAGCCCCTATCTTCTTCATCCGCCTGGGGACCTGACCAGTAGTCTGTATAAAATGTGTCGTGAAGGGCTTTCTGCAAGAGTCAGGATTGCGCTGAAAGAGGCGAAGGCAGCTGCTCAATGCGTAAAAACGACTGCTTGGATTCGCGTAGCCAATCAAGAATCAATGCCAGTGACCGTTGATGTCATTCCCTTCCACGTGGGTACGACCAATGAGCCACACTTTGTGGTTTTTTTTAATCCGGGTAGCGCGGATTCCGCTCAATCGGGATTACTTTCTGCTGATCAGCTGGGTAAGCTTGAGTGCCTTGAACGGGAATTGGCTGACACCAAAGAATATCTCAATGCGATTATCGAGCGAGAACAAGCTGCCAATGAAGAACTAAAATCCGCGAACGAGGAAATCCTATCTTCTAACGAGGAATTGCAAAGCGCCAATGAGGAAATGGCGACCGCCAAGGAGGAAGTTCAGGCAACCAACCAAGAGCTCAATACCGTCAATGAGGAACTTCAAGTACGTTTTCAAGAGCTCAATCGTGTCAACAGTGACCTCAGCAACCTTTTCGAGGCGACCCATTTACCAATTATCATGATCTCAGCAAAACTCTGTGTGAGACAGTTCACACACGTATCAGAGAAAGTCTTGAATCTCTCCGACGCTGATATCGGTAAATCGCTAACAGTGATTGGTGCAAGATTGAAAATACCTGCGCTGGATACCATGACCTCTGAGGTCATCAAGACCCTAAATACCCTTGAGATTGATGTTCAAGACGTGGGGGGGCGCTGGTTCGCCATGCGAATTAAGCCCTATCGTACTGGCGACAACAGAATTGATGGTGCCGTCATTGCCCTGCGCGATATCACCAATGAAAGAATTGCGGAACAACAATCTATTGATGCTAGAAATGTCGCTCAAGCTGCGAACCTTGCAAAAAGTGATTTTTTAACAAATATGAGCCATGAAATTCGCACACCACTGAGTGCCATCCTCGGCTACTCTGAACTCTTAGGGAATCCAGATCAGCCAAAATCCGACGCTTTGCATTGCATCAGCAACATTCAACGAAATGTTGAACATCTGACCAATTTAGTAGATGAAATTCTCGACATTTCAAAAATCGAGGCGGGAAAACTCGTTGTCGAGCGGATTCGTTTCCCAATCATGACCGAGTTAGGAGAAATCTTCAGTATGCTGCAAGACAAAGCCAAGGCCAAGAGCTTGGCCTTGGATCTCATCTTTGACGGAGAAATGCCAAAAACCATTCTTTCTTGTCCCTTGCGCCTACGGCAGATTCTGCACAATGTTGTCGGCAATGCGCTGAAGTTTACTGACAAAGGCGGAGTGGTCATAGTGGTCAAACTCGTAGCAAATTCTCAAGGAATACCGCCTGTCTTGCTGCGCTTTATGATTACCGATACTGGTTGTGGCCTTGATCTCAAACAACAGCAGAGATTGTTCCAACCTTTCAGTCAGGGGGACAATTCGCTGACGCGTAAGTTTGGTGGTACGGGGCTCGGTTTGGTTCTTGCCCGACGCCTGGCTCAGGCCCTTGGAGGGGATTTCGTTTTGAGTGACTCCAAGCCAGGGAAAGGAAGCACCTTTACCTTCACCATAGATCCCGGTCCCTTAGTGGGGGTACCCATGCTGCAACGACAAACCAAAGATGATCTCATTGTGCGCAAAGAAACTCCGCGAGAGCTATTCGCAGCAAACCTCAAACTCGAGGAAATTCGGATCCTCTTGGTTGAGGACGGGCCAGACAATCAAATTCTCATGACTCATATATTGGAAGCCAGCGGCGCCATCCTCTCATCGGCCCTAAATGGGGCCGAGGCGCTGCAAATGGCCTTAAGCAACGAATATGACGTGATCCTCATGGATATGCAAATGCCCATTATGGATGGCTACGAGGCCACTAGGCAGTTGCGAGCGAAAGGATATACGAAACCCATTATCGCCTTGACCGCCAATGCCATGCGTGGCGAGCGGGAAATTTGTCTCGCTGCAGGCTGCGTTGAATATATCAGCAAACCCTTTAAAGCCAATCAACTGGTTGCGACAGTAGCAAAATTCGTGAGCCAGCCGTCTTGAGGTTGCTTGGACTATAGCTCGTGCCCTACGTCTTCCTCATTCTGCAAGAAGGAAACAAATTCTTCATTGGCCCCTTCGGTCTGCAGCACCGCGTCAAAGATATTTTCATAACCCTCATTTTTGTGCACAAAACCTATGACAGAAGAAGGCCATGGATCCAACGGCCGAGCTCTCCGATGGTTACTGCTAATCAAAAGGACTGGTACCCCTCCCATAAAATAGTCAACATACTCTGCAACTTCAACTCCCGTCATATCACCCAAGTCATAGTCTAAAATGAGTGCATCAAAGTCTTGGATGCGAGTTTTCCCATAAGTGGCATCGACAAGCTGGTGATAGGTATCCAATTTTATGCCGTGCTTCTTTGCTACCGTTTGCATAAAGAAGCAAAAGGTTGGATCGTCATCAATTAAGAGTATTTTCTTGGTTCTATGGTTGTTTTTCATGTTTGATTCCCCCCGTAGCTCGTAAATTTTATTGGTCCTGCTGCAAGCTATGTCGGCTGGACTGAGATTGACAAGATCAATCCTGATTCCTACAGAAAAATGGGATTTGGGTCGCAGCAAGAGAACCAGTCTTTGACACCATAAAATTGTTCTAACACTGGGATTAGAGGCAGACTGCAGGGCTGTGGATTGGCGCGAAAATAAAGCCGGAGACACTTCGGGGGAGATCCCTCGCATCCGCTCGGGACACGGCTTTGGCGCTTTCGCGCCAAAGCCTAATTGTTCAGGTTTTCGCTGACGAAAATCACAGATTCATCTTGATAGCCATTCCAGATCTCGTCCCTACCTATCTGGGCTGGGAATATAGTCCCAGCTGTGGTTTCCTCAAATTTACGAATAACGCCTTCAACCACCACGCGCATGCCTTCGTTCAGCACGGGCATGGTATCCATCTGCATGACAACCAAGGTTTCAGGATCCAATAGCGCATTTTCTGACTTCAGAGAAAAAACACCCTTTTCATAGACTCTGCTTACCATAGCTTGAACTTTCACCCGCTGACCCATGCGCTGGTCCAAATCGTGCAATCCGTCTGCAGCGATGACAGCTCCATCTGCGCTACTAGCCCCAATGAGTAGGGCCTTGGTACTTGGGGACTCTGTTGCGGAAACATTTTTAGCTTCATAAGCTTCGTTCCAGTTGGCGCCGTCACCGATTGTCGTGTTGCCATCATCACGGTGAAACCAGCCGATAAGTATTGCCAAGAGGACTAAGCCACCCAACACCCATGCCAATGTTACCCAAACTGAACGATTGGGCCCATAAAAATAGCCTTCATGACTTGGATTTTGCGCATTCATCGCTATTTCCTCCCCAATACCTTGTTTTAATTCATGGACCTCAATGGTCGCCACAACAGAAATGCACAATGCGTGCCGGGTCTCAGTTGCAACAACGTCGATACAGTGGCGATCTTGTGGACAAGATTTTGCATGACACCTTCTAACAGCTTTGGGAGGTATTCGATGAGTCCATCAAGAAGAGATCAAATGGCCCTTATCACAGGAGCTTCGACAGGGATCGGTTACGAACTGGCAATCGAATTTGCCACGCACGGATTTGATCTCATCATTGTGGCCGAAAACGACGAAATTTATGTAGCAAAGGAGGCCTTATCAGAGAGTGGTGTCTATGTTGTAGCCATCAAAGCAGACCTAAGAAACGATGCGGGGTTAGATGAAGTGATTTCCTATGTGCAAACCTTGAATCGCCCCCTTGATGCCGTTGCCCTGAATGCTGGTGTTGGCCTAGCGGGAGCTTTTCTAGGCGGGAATAAACTCGAAGATGAGATGAACATGATCAATCTCAATGTGATCGCCGTGGTCAAACTTGCGAAAGCGCTCATAGCTCCCATGGTCAAAAAAGGGGAAGGAAAGGTACTATTTACTACCTGTATGGCCTCCCTTACCCCGGGTCCATTTCAAGCCGTCTACCATGCTTCGAAGGCGTTTATCCAGACTTTTTTAGATGCCGTTCGCGAAGAAATTAGAGGCAGCGGGGTCACCATCACAGCACTGATGCCCGGAGCCACGGAAACCCAATTCTACGCTCGCGCTGACATGCTAGAAACAAAAATGGGCCAAGCGATAAAAGCTGATCCAGCGCAGGTCGCAAGACAAGGTTTCGAAGCTCTGATGCGCGGTGAGGATCTTGTCATCGGCGGCTCGCTCTTGGATAAAGTATACGGAATTACGACAAAATTTATGTCCGACGCCATAACGTCTAAACAGTCGCGATCCGACCATGAAAGGGTCGATGTCGATCAAGCCGTCGATGCCATCATGATGCTTACACGACAGCATAGGGAGGCTGAAACGCTCTTTGATCGCATACAAAATTCAACTCCAGGTGAAGGAATAGCCATTTTCAAAACTCTTTCTGAGAAATTAAGAGAACACATCAGAATTGAAGAAATGGTTTTGTATCCCGCGGTAAGGAAAATTGACCGTGCTGAGGTTAAGCATGCAGAATATGAGCATGATGAGATAAAGGCATTATTGCAAAGCATTTCTATGCTGAAAGAAAGTCCAGAAAATTTCGAACGACAAATGACAGAGCTCAAAAAATCCGTGCAGCACCACGTTGAAGAAGAAGAGCAGAATCTTTTCCCTTTATGCGAAAGTGAATTTAGTCGGGAGAAACTCGTTAACCTCGGCGATCAAATGCGCAAGATGACGGTAAAGGATCAGTTAAAGAACAAGCCCACTCCAGCACCATTGCGCGTGGCAAGAGTAGCACTCGCCTATCGCGCGGGAGGTTCCTTATGAAATGATCTGAACATTCCGGGACAGCCCCTAGAGTCAAAGCGACTTAGGTACGAGAAGGCGATTAACTGACACGAATAGGAGAATCCCTTAACCCTTTAAGAGCGATAAGGCTAATTGAGGAATATTGTTAGCCTGGGCTAGTACCGAGATACCCGCTTGAGCCAGAATATTATTCTTCGTCATTTCTGCGGTTTCGCTCGCCATGTCCACGTCTTTAATGCGCGAGTTCGCTGCGGAGAGATTTTCAATCGAGATCGCCACATTGCGAATCGTCGACTGGAGACGGTTTTCGATCGCACCTAATTGGCCCCGGGTGGAAGATACGGTTTTGATCGCATCATCGAGAATCGAAAGCGAGCGCTGGGCATCATATTTCGTACTGACGGTTACGTCGCTCAATTGTAGCCGGTCGGAATTTACGTCCAATTCGTAGGCGTTAAAGGAGATACGATCGACGCCCAGCAAATTTTGACCACCGGTATTGACTTGGAAATCCAGGGTCCCGCCCGTACCATCCAGGAGAAAGGTACCGTTGAACTCAGTTGAATTTGCGATACGGTCCATTTCTTCTTTGAGGGATTGATATTCTTCATCTAGGTAACGACGCTCATCAGGTCCAATGGTATCTGAGGCTGCCTGCACTCCTAATTCTCTCAAGCGAACGAGGATGTTTTGCACCTCGTTTAAACCGCCCTCTGCAACTTGAATCAGCGAGACACCATCGGAGGCATTGCGCTGGGCTTGAACAAGGCCTCGCGTCTTGGCTCGAAGCTTCTCGGAAATCGCTAAACCGGCGGCGTCATCACCCGCACGATTAATGCGATAACCACTAGCTAGCCGCTCTAGAGAGCGATCTAAAGACTCTCTGGTCTCTCGCAAATGCCGCTGAGAGGTCATCGAGGAAATATTGGTCGCAATACGAAGCCCCATAAGGCACACTCCACTGCAATGTCAGGAAAATGGGTTGATTCCATCTTAGCATGCCTATGGATGCTTAAACAGGAAGCCCAAGCATAAGTGTCTAGGCAAAAATTTCCCTGACTTTTAAACCTATTGCGGAAGGATGTTTCCTACGTCTTTTTCGATAGTTGCGACGCGAGCCGCGGGGATGACCCCGATGGCATTTAGGCTGTGCACAAAAACAAAATAGGAAGATTTTTCAGCGGAATTGGCAGTTAAAGATTTTGTGTAGAAGTCCAATTGTTCAACCTTTCCATCAGCCATTTGAAAGGTCGTGGAAAACACGAGATTCTCCAGGGTCTCAGGGCCAGCTGCGGAATAGTCCGTTATGGTCACTTTCTCTAACTTCTCGAGCCAATTCTTATAACTGACGGTGCCTGACTGTCCCTGTCCTTCCTCATCAAGCCAGTCTTTCACTAAACCGGATGCATCTTTGTCCGCCCTCAGTTTACGGGTCTTGCTTTGTGCTTGAACGACCACGCCAGAAAACTCCTGCATCGACTTGCTCAGCATCTCTTTCTCAAAAAGACGAGCTTTTGCCTTTTTTAAGGAAGCGACAAAGCCACCGTCGATGACATAAACTCGTTTCTTGGGATCATTCTCCACCTGGACAAATCGCGCATCAGATCCATAGGTTTTTTCCCCAACCAAAAGGCGTATCGGCTCGGCGTTACGTCGCGCGAACTCAAGCACGGCGGGCGACTCGTTCAGGCCAAATTCCGCTAATTTCTCTGGGCTGACACCTTCAAAAACCCGGGTGGCATACAAAGGACTCAAACTCGTGAGAAAGGTATTAAAAGTCTGACTGGCGACGAAGCTATGGCTTTCCACCTTCACTTCCGCTGGAGCTGCTGCTTCCATCGGAGTCCCAGGAGTCGCCGCGTCAGCCGGTAGCTCGCCAGCAGATGGCGACGTCGCGGGATCCACACGATCATCATCAGGGTTTGCGTCCTGCCCGGCATCGTGGTCGTGGTCGTGGTCGTGGTCGTGACCATCCCCTGCCATCTCATCCAAATTCTCACCATCCAAATCGGACCCGACCGTCTTCGGTTTCTCAGATTTAGGCGCAATCGTTACTTTGTAGTTTAGAAGGTAACGGTCAGAACTCGCTATGCGCCCCGCGGTGACCTCGTGCTCGCTATCGCGGTAGGTGATCGATGTTAGCGCCTCTTCACTAATAGCGACCACAGGGACCTCTCCGGCCATAACGGTCTCATCTTTGCGCGATGCCTGGAAAGCGAGACCCAGAGATAGGACTAACAAAACCGAATACAGGATCCACTCACGCCGCATGACTGACTACCTCATTAACTTTCTTTCTTCGGCGAGACTTGCGTCTCGTCGCTATGAAACCGAGCAACAGAACGAAAGCTGGCATACCAAGAATCGTACTGTAGAAAATCGCCATGTCTTCATTCTTCGTATGCTTGATCTTAATGTCCTCTTCGGATTGAGGCCGTCCGGATAATTCGGGCGTGCCGCGCAGCCAATTCAAAGCCTCAACAAAGAACACTTGGTTCGCTGGGCTGATCGATACAATGAAATCGCTCATGGCAGAGGCATCGGCCAGCAACGCGATGCGGCCCGACTTTTCTCCCTCACGTTTGCGCTCGGATACGGCGGCAAGATTAAAGACCTGTCGCTTTTCCCCGCCTTGATCATCGTAAGTATAGCTACGATTGGTGTCCTCAAAAGTTCCAGGCTTGGATCTCACCGTCTCAACAGCCTTCCAGCCACCTTCAAGGGACGGAGCCAGGGTGATGGAGCCGCTGGAATCCACTAGAAACGGAGACTTCTCGTCCATCTTCGACAAATAGGTGACAGACTCATGAGACGAGTAGCTTTGCGTGTAGGTAAACCAAACATCAGAAGGATTTCTCCTAACTTTGGCAAAAGCCTGGTCATTCGCCAGGGGATAGGGCCGATAACTGAGGCCGCGTTGGGAAAGGAAGGTATTAAGCTGATCATGCACGGTGACGTCCGACTGGAGACCCTGAGTGCTTTCTGTGTCGATGATGTCCACAGCGACAAACAGGCTGCCGCCCTTATCGACAAATTCGGCCAAGGACTCTAACTCTGCATCCAGAAAGGGGCTCTTTGGCGATATTAAAAACACCACCGTTGCGTCGCTGGGTACGCCACGACTCAAGCCCTGATCAAAATCAAGATCCTTGACACGATAATTCTGAGAAATCAAGAAACTCTGAATCCGTTTGATTTGCCGATTGGGATCTGACTCTGCCCCCTTCCAGGTAACTTCGCCATGACCGCTGACAAAATAGGCCGTCAGCCGGTCCTGCAGCAGCTTAAGCATCGCTCCGTGGAATTCTTGATCAAGTTTGGAGATCTTCTCCCGGGCAGAAGTTAACTTAGTGCCAATATTAAGGGACTCCGAGGGCGCATCTTTAGACAACTCCGCCCCTTTGACAAGATGGACAATCCCATTTCGCCTAACCTTCAGGGTTTCTGCCAATACCGGTTCCATATCCTTGTCCAGCCACTGCACCTTAATTTTTGGTTCGATCCGAGCGATATTATCAAAATACTCTCGGACGTAAGGCAGGACTTCGCTGTTCTTCTCAAAGAACATGACCACGCTTATCTCGTCCTTTATGGTGCGCAGATAATTTTGCGTCACTTCACTTGGCTCCGTTACCTTCAGGTAACTCCAATCCTTGGCGACGTTGTATTTGACTCCCGCGAAATTGAGCGCAACGATGGAGGCAAGCAGCATACCAACCATCATCCAACCGCCCGCACCGCGGCGAATCCTTTTTGGTTCTGCAAATCGCCCCAGTCCAGCCTGGACAAGCGACAATTCGGACCCTACGCCGGCAAAAAGACCAATAATTAGCAGCAATACCCAGGACCCCAAGAGAAGCTTTGAACCTAGATCATCTGGGCTTCCTTTGTCAGCAATGCGAAGAAGATAGACGTGGTTTAGTGCTACCGCGGTCATAACAGCCACTTGCCAGAAACTCGCCAGGCGCAAACAAGCTGCCCGTGCGGCAAAATTCTTAGCCGCCGATTGCAACGAAGCGATCCATCCTGCCAGCAGGCCAGCACCCATAAGGGCATAGGAGGCGATCAGCACATATTTTGCCAATTCGTGGGCCGAGAAATACCTCTGCCCCACGAAATAAACGACAAGACCTAGCATGAATAAGGGCAAGCGTAAAAAGATCAAAGTTGCACCAGGCATTAACCCCTCCATCGCCTTGCCTCCAACGTGCGAACTGCACACTCAAGAAAGAAGAACGATACGGTCACATAAAATACCACGTCTTTCAAATGCACCATCCCCCGCGCGAAGGAACTAAAATGGGCATTGTGAAAGGCTAGATAAGAGAGAAGCTCTTTAAAAGGCGGGTCGACTATGTCAGATACCATCCAGATCACCAGCATGACCACCAACAGGGCCGCTCCAACCAATACGGCAATCATTTGGTTCGGCGCCAAAGTTGAGGCGAAAAGAGTCAAGCTAGCCGCACAAGAAGCAAGCAAAAGCAAGCACAGATAGCCGGAGGCCAGATGTCCCGGGGAGATTTTCCCGTTCATCATGATCAGTCCCGGCATATAGAGAGTGATGGCCAACAGTAGAAAAATCAGCACCAACACAGACAAGAACTTACCATAAATGAGCTGCCTCTCACTCATGGGCGAGGTAAAAAACAGTACTAGAGTACCGTTTTGTTTCTCCTCTGCAATAAGTCGCATAGAGAGAAATAAACTGACGACCATCACGATACCGCTCGTAAAGTAAAAGTAGTCATACAAAACGTCTGCGGAAAATTTCGGCTCACTAGAGATGGCAAAGGAATTGAACAAAAGACCGTTTACTAGCAAGCCAACGGCCGCGACAATGTAGCCCATCCAAGTGGACAAATAAGCTGAAAGCTCTCTCTTAAGCACCAATATGACTTTGCTCATCTGGCAAGCCCTCCCTTAGCCGAAGTCTTAACCAGCCCCATAAACACTCGTTCCAAACCATCACTTTCCTTGGTCATTTCTAACAGGGGAACCCGCGCATTGACGATCATGAAGGCAATCTCGGCACGGATATCTGCCTTCGCATCGACCCTAAGTGCAGTGATCCCGTTGGGAAGCGACGATTCAGTAAAATTTTGCACTTGAGGATGCGACTTGAGAAGAGCACGTACTTGGTCATTCATGGACTGCACGACGCAAGTCACCATCATCTGACCCTGTTTGCCACCTAGCAGTTCTTCTTGACTGCCTTTAGCCACCAAAAAGCCTTGATCAATAATTAAAATGCGGTCACAAGTTTGCGTGATTTCACTCAGAATGTGACTGGACAGGATAACCGTATAAGCACGACCTAAATTGCGGATCAGATCCCGCATCTCAACGATTTGCACAGGATCCAGTCCATTAATCGGTTCATCGAGAATGAGAACTTTGGGATGGTGAACAATGGCCGCGGCAATCCCCACGCGTTGGCGGAAACCATGAGATAGTTCGCCAATCAAAGTATTTTTTTCATCGATAAGATTTGTTTGTTGCATGGCCCTATTTACAAACTCAAGGACCTGTCCCGAACTGACATCTTTCATGCGAGCCACGAATTTCAAATAAGACCAGACCGTCATCTCATTATATAGTGGAGGCTCATCCGGCAAGAACCCAATAACGCGCCGGACCGCATCAGGGTCTTCTTCCACAGAAAATCCAGCGACTTTCGCGGTTCCCGAAGAGGGCAAGAGAAAACTAGCCAAAATCTTTAAGATTGTGCTTTTCCCCGCCCCATTCAATCCAAGCAAACCAATAATTTCGCCGCTCTCTATAGAAAAGCTCACACCGCCTAGGGCAGCGTAGTCTCCATAGTACTTTTTTAAATCTTGAACTTCGATCATCTTCATAATATTCAACCATCATCGTCAATAGTTCTGACGCAGCCCAATCTATAGATCCTGTCGCGGTTCTTCCTGCCAGGTTCAGCACATAAAGATGAATGAGCGACCTTAGAATGTCAATAGGGATCAAGCGCACATGAGCTTTCAATTGCAACCGTTTTGCGCTGCTCGCTTGACTGCACTGCTTCTTGTTTTATCGTCCTTCATCGTCAGTCTACCGGAACAATCTGCTTATGGACGCCCAGACCAATCCGCTGCAGATCCCTCCTTAAATTCTGGAATTGCGTGCGGCACTTTGGCGTGCGATGAAATTGTGAGTGCCTTACTTGATGACGGCTTGCCCCAAGAAAAGGTCTGGGCCTTTTCCACACTGGCCGATGAATCCCGCTATTCAAACGTCCATCCCCGATGGCAGAGGGCGATTACAAATCGCTTTGGCGAGCAAATCGAAGGTATTCTTAAGTCTCGCCCAACACTGGTGGTCCTGAGTTCCTACAGTCGCAGCGATTATCGCGAAGCCTTACGACGTGCAGGGATCGCGATTATGGATCTACCCGCGGCACAAAACCTGGCGGATATTGCGACAAACATCGAAGTCCTGGCCAAAGCCATTGGCTACCTCGAAGGTGGATTGCGACTGAGCAAACAATTTCGCGAGCGTATCGCGATGTTTCAAGCCATCTGCGCCAAGGTTCAAACAGATCCGCAAGGCGGGGCGTCACCCCATCGCCCGCATGCGGTCAGGAAACTTCTGCAGTTTTATCCGGAAAACGGCACCATGACGGGTGCGGGCTCCACTTTTTCCGAGCTGGCTTCCCTTGCCTGCACCGTCAATGCCACAGAAAGCATGGGCCTCAAAGGCTGGCCCAAATTGGGCTTAGAGCGACTGATGCTGTTGGAGCATGATGCGCTCGTGATCGCTACTGCAAAGGAAAGTGAGAATCCTCTCCCAATGCTTCAAGGGCATCTGCAATGGCGAAAGCTGCGTTCTGTGGCTGCGGGGCAGGTGATACCGGTTCCAGACCGCTACCTATCCTCTCAGTCCCATCATATTCTTGAATCTGTGCAGCCTATAAAAGCCTTTCTGGAAATCCATCAAGGGCCCCATCCCCCATGAAATCCCGTAAACTGATTTTTGCTACCTTATCCTTGGGTATGATTCTAATTGCTCTGGCCCATCTCTTTGTTACCCCCCAAGCTCATGACCTAGATTTATGGTTGGCCCTGTTGGGACACCAGCCTTCGATTTCACCGGAGTTTGACCCGGCAAATTTACGGCAGATTTTTTGGGATCTGCGCTTTCCTAAAACCTGTGCCGCGGTTTTGGTCGGATTCTGCCTGGCGAGCGCAGGTACCCTGACGCAAGGAGTCTTTCGCAATCCACTGGCTTCCCCCTCCCTGCTCGGGATGACGAGCATTGCCGCATTCTCAGGTTTGCTAACGATGCATTTTGCCCCCATCTCAGAGCGTGCCTTTCTAGTGCCCATTAGTGCCGTCGGGGGTTGTATGATTGGGGCCATAACCCTGCTCTCTATGCATCGACGTATGCAGGGCCAGTCTGCGACACTGCTGTTAGCAGGATATGCGGTAAACGCCATCTTTTCTTCGCTATCCAGTTTTCTCTTGGCCATAGCCCTCCAGCAAGATCAGCGGATGAGTGGCATGTTTTTTTGGTTACTTGGGAACATCCATATACCAGATCGGCTTCAGTTGCTCTCGGGAGGTATTCTCGCTGCAGGGGGTGCGCTTCTATGCTGGCGATTGATCCCTAAACTTGACGTTTTGATCCTTGGAGAAGAGGTCGCTTCTAGCCTGGGGCTTCGCATTCCCTTGCTTCAGAGTCAAGCGATCCTCGCCATATCACTGTTTGTAGCCGCCTCACTTAGTGTCAGCGGGCCGATTGCCTTTGTTGGACTGATGGCACCCCATATGGCTCGAAAACTCGTGGGAGCGAAACACCAACAAGTGTGGCCGGCGGCAGCTATCGTCGGCATGCTTCTAGTATTGGGCGCCGATATAGCGGCACGAAGTATCCTCTACCCCCATGAAGTGGAAGTAGGCATCGTGCTCTCTCTCTTAGGGGCACCCTTTTTCTTGTTTCTGCTTTTCCGCGGCCAAAAGAACAGAAATTGAGAAAAAGAAATTGCGAATCAGAGATTGACGAATAGAAATTGGAGGACAGAAGTCAGGGAGCTGAAACTATGGGACTTAAGAGGGTTTGGTGACGTCTATGCGTTCGACCCATCCGTAAGGGTCCGTAGCATGACCGTTTTGCAAGGACAGCAAATAATCATAGAGCTTTTGCGACATGGGACCAGTATCGCCATTGGCAACTTGGTAGTCCTTGCCTTTGTAGTGCATGCTTTTCACGGGTGATATGATGGCAGCCGTTCCGGTTCCAAACACCTCCTCAAGGGTTCCTTTTGCTTGAGCCTCTAAGACCTCACTCAAAGCGAGCATGCGCTCAGAGACTCTGCATCCCCAATCGCGCAAAATCCGCAAAACCGAATCCCGCGTCACTCCTGGCAGAATACTGCCGGTCAGGGGGCTTGTCACATATTCACCATCGATCTTGAAGAAGATGTTCATGGTGCCGACTTCTTCCACATAGCGCTGCTCGATAGCATCCAGCCACAGGACTTGGCTAAAACCCTTTTTGCGGGCTTCCATCTGCGCATAAAGGCTGGCGGCGTAGTTTGCCCCGGTCTTTACTTCACCGATTCCTCCCCGCACCGCCCGAACATGTTGGTCGCTGATAAAGATGCTGATGGGTTTAAACCCATCGGAGTAATAGGCGCCTACGGGCCCGACAATCACATAAAATAAGAAATGATCAGCGGCCCTGACCCCTAGCAAAGGATCTACTGCGATGACATTTGGTCTAATA
>JBIKVD010000053.1:0-16550 GCA_044357055.1 Oligoflexales bacterium
AATCTGTAGTCGTGACTTCTGAAAAGTTAATCTTACGCATCAGCTTGAGAGTTTTGCGACGGTCTTGACCGGATGGCACTGGTTTTTGTCCGGTCAACAACTCATAGAGAAGGATCCCGACGCAATAAATATCCGTCTTAGGAGAAATGGCTTGGTCGCTAATATGTTCGGGAGAGTGATATCCGGGCGTGCCCACCATGTAATTCTTGTAGTTTTCGACCTCGGTTCGGCACGACAAACCAAAATCCATGAGATAGACGCGACCATGGCGGTCAATCATATAGTTGGCCGCAGAAAGATCTGCGTGAATCGTATCATGCAAATGCAAATGATCGATCGCTTGCAGGAGATCGAGAATGATTGAGAATGCCACCAAAGGTGGCAATTGACCGCCTTTTTTTAGGAAGCTATACCCGGACCAACCGTCAATATAGTCGGTGATGACATAACAATTCGGGGGATTAAAATAAGATTCTCGATAGCCAACGATGTGTTTATGGGACAAAGACCCCATAATCATCAGCTCTTTGTGAAAGATTCCGAGAAATTTGCGATCGTTGGCGTACTTTTCATGAAGTATTTTAAGAGCGACGATGTCTCCGTTGCGCTGATCTTGCGCTTTATAAACACGACCCAGGCCACCGATTCCAATTTGCGGACCCAATAGGTAATGCCCGAGCTTCATGCCTGGAGCAATGGTGTTCACAACGTGATCGGTAGTCTTTTTCAAAGCGCTCCCTGCTTAAACCGTGACAAGTCCTTGTCGCCACGAATGCTGGCATCATAAGCTCCACGATTTGGCAATCGATACACAAAATCCCCAATAGGTAAACATTTAGATGAGTAAGCCCCCGAGCAGCTTGCCGCACTATGTTTCATTTTCTTGGCGCCTTAGATCGCCCCAAGCGGGAATTTTTTCGGGCTTAGCTGAGATAACCATTGGCATGGGTTCGATGCAAACCGATCTCGCGAAAATAGGCTATGATTTCCTCGTAAATAGCGTCGGAGTAATATCCCAAGATACCAAGATGCATTTCGAATTTCTTATAGTCAAAATCGAGAGCCAAACATTGCATGGACAGGTTTATCATCCCATCTTGATCCAAACTGATTTTTGCTATTTGCGTCGCTTCGTTTAACTGCAAAAGGTAGTGGAGGATTTCCGGCCAGTATTGCCAATCTTGGGTGACAAATAAAAGCGGGGCGACACGAAAGGAAATCCAGGTATCAGAAAGTTCGACCTGGAGTTGATAGGTCTTGTACTTGCCTCTGAATGTACTGCGCCAGCACCTTTCGGACATTTTTTCCGAAGCCCAGCCGTAGAGCGCGAAATAGTGGTCCAAGGCTTTCTCTTGAAAGGCATTTGCCTTACCCGAAGTCATAAAGCTATACTCTCTTTGCATGTTATCCCACGAGTCTAGCGAATTTCATGGTTTTGGCCAATCAACATTTTATCGCTGCCTCGCCCTTTGAGGACAAGCTCAAGAACTGGCTGCTGGAACGCGACTGGAAGATAGAATGCTATACAAATGAGGGACAGCAAAACCGCCTTTTGACGATTCGTCCTAAGAGCCATAATCCGTCACAAGTCCTTGTACTGCTGCACGCCACTGGGTTTGATGCTCTCTATCCACATGTGGTTTATATTCGCGAATGTCTGAAAGCCAATATCGCCATCCTTGCCATGGACCTGCCAGGTCATGGTGCCCAGTCCCGAGGATTCTTGGATGAGGAAGCTCTCCTTCGGGCTCCGAGCCTCGCTCGCCGATATGCAGGGGAAATCTTTGGGCCGCATCTCCAAACTGTGTCGGGGCTCGGCCTCAGTTTAGGAGGGGGCTTACTTGCTTACGATGCAGCATGCGCGCCCACAAAGAATATTCCCAAATGGAGCGCGATTGCGGTGATTGCCGCCCCCACTCACTTGCGGAGTAGTCTTTTTTATCTGCGTGAACTCATTAGTCCCTGGCAGAAACCTTGGCGCGAAGCCTCGGAATACTATAACCGTTGGGAGAAATTTCCTTCCTTTCTAAGTTTTAAACGACAAACCTATCCTATTCGCATCGCCAACTCTGTCCCCTATTTAAGTAGGATCGACCAAGTGCTGCGGTCCGCCTCCCGGGCCTGCCTTGCGCTTGACCAGGTAAGGCGAAGCTCCATTGCCGTTCCCAGCTATTTTCTCTATTCCCGAGGCGATCGCGTGGCCCCAACGGACCAAGGCTGGGTCTGGGCGAGTTGTTTCCCTGATCCCGTATTTGCGGAAGAACAGTCATTAACGCATTATAATTTGCTGCAGTCTCTAGAAGGCGCAAAGAAAGCATGCCAATTTTTAGCAAACGATGGCCCTAAGCTGGCCTCAGGTGGGAGTTCCAATGAGTCATCTGCCAAGCCCATTTCCAGCGAATGAACTTGATTTGTCAGCACCAACCATTGATTGTCATATCCATTTGGCTGCCACTGGTTGTTGCGCGCCTAAGGGGTATCTCTCGCCTAAGTTGAGAAAGCGCTATACCATTCGCCTATTAAAACTCATTCATCACATCACGGATCATGACCTTGAGACGACCTTTGATCGGCAGTGGCCAGAGAAAATCCATCGCTTTGTAAAAGCCAGCAAGTCCCTAGACTATGGTGTCGTACTAGGGTTTGATGGTTACTACGATCGCAACAATGGCAGCTATGATGCGGCCCAGACGCAAATGCTAGTACCTAGTGAATGGGTGTTTGAGATTTGTCACAAATACCCCAACCTTTTGCCTGGACCCTCCATCAATCCCCATCGCGCCGATGCTCTCGACCAACTTGAATATTGCTGGGAAAACCGCGCTGTCCTCATCAAATGGTTACCGTCCGCACAAGGGATTGATCCTGCTAGTCCCAATTTGAAAGCTTTTTATCGGCGAATGGCCGATACCGGCCTTCCGCTTTTAGTCCATATCGGGGGAGAAAAAACCTTCTTCTCCCTCAATCCCGAGTTTAATCAAATTCACCTTTTGCATGAGGCACTCGATAGCGGGGTCAAGATCATTTGCGCCCATTGGGGAACTCCCGTGCTTTTCAGCCGCGAGCAAAGTCAATTGCCTCAGTTGCTGGAGCTCATTCCTCGCTATCCTAACCTCTTTTTTGACAATTCTGGAATATGCAATCCGTCTCGCTACGCTCATTTGCCGAAGCTAGCGCCTCTGGAGCTGCTGATGTCGCGCACGCTTTATGGCAGTGATTTTCCCGTGCCGGCAAATGCCTATCTCTACCTGGGCAAACTGCCCTTCTCTCAATGCCGCAAGATTCAAGCTGAAACGAATCCTTTTGATTTGGATATTGCCTTAAAGCGAGCTTTCCATGTCCCCGAGGCAACCCTGCGTCGTGGGCATGAAGTTCTTGCTAACCTAAGTCACTGGATTGGGCGGAAGACAGATTTCTGACCTGAAACCGGGACACGCCCTAAGCCAAGGCTCGAAAATTTATCTATAGTCCCACCGAGGCTCATGCTAATATACTGTCAAAACCTCCCCTTTCCTGGATTTTAGGAGACCAAGCAATGAATAGTCGGCGCGATTTCATGCGTACTTCTTTTTACACCATCGGTGGTGCCTCACTCTACTCCCTTGGTTGCAAGAGTTCTCATCCCATCGGGATGGATTCTAAGCTTCGCGCGAACCTGGTTACGACTGGCGGTGTACCGATTCGTCAAAGCATTCACGCCCTGATCGCCGATGGTGATCAAAATGATCCCAATGGAGTCATCGCGTCATACAAGAAAGCCATTAGTATCATGAGTAGTTTGCCCGACGACAATCCGATAGGCTGGGTCGGCCAAGCCTCCAAACACAATGAATTTTGCCCGCACGGTGACCAGTTTTTTCTTCCATGGCATAGGCATTACATCTATTGCTTTGAAAAATGCATACAATATTTCTCCGGCAACGAACAATTTGCGCTACCGTACTGGGATTGGACACAAGTAGATCTTGCCGGTCATGGCGCCACCGGTGTGCCGCAACTATTTATGGATGACGATATCCTTAGTTTCAGAGGTAAT
The DNA here is from genome assembly GCA_044357055.1 of Oligoflexales bacterium. Lineage (GTDB taxonomy): Bacteria > Bdellovibrionota_B > Oligoflexia > Oligoflexales > JBIKVD01 > JBIKVD01. Next base: position 4,037 of record JBIKVD010000053.1, read on the forward strand.
CCGCCCATGACCCAACGATCTCCCAGTGGATCCAAAAATCTGCCAGAATCTATCGCAGGCATCAACACGATCAAGGCGATCATGGAGATCGGCACTTTTGATCTCTTCCAGGAGAACCTCGAAGGAACCCCACACAACGGAATACACGTCGCAGTCGGTAGCCCTGACGGCACGATGATTACCATGTGGTCGCCCCTTGACCCTATTTTTTGGCTCCATCACTGCAATGTAGACAGGCTTTGGGCGGTATGGCAGCAAGGGGTATCAGGAGCGGCAGCACAGTCTAAAGTAGACACCAAGCAGTGGCTGGATCGCGAATTTCAAGAGCAGTTTCATGTCCCCCGCGTTGGACTTCCCGTCGAAAATGCCATCGCGGAGCCAGCCAGCCATAACCTGACTGTCGAATATGCCTTGGAAATGATCGGCCGAGAATTCCATTCTGATGAGTTGGTTGCAGGTTTTGCAGAGTCATTGGATGCGGCTCCCCTCGCAGCCATGCCCCTCCCTATGCCAGCTGCGAGGAGCGCCGCTCCCCAACAAAATCTCCAGGAAATTGTTATTGGTCTTACGAGGGACGAGATTTTTTTCGAGAGCAAGACTGCATCCAAAATGCGGCTACGGCTGAATATCGACGAGGCAAAAGCTACAGAGATCCGCTCCGTGCTCGAGAGGCAGACCGGAGAAAAAGTCGTAGTCTTGAACCAAATTCCCAATCCCATGCATGATTCCGAAGACGTAGGAGTCAATTGGAAAAATGTAAAACGGATTGACTTGTATTTGAATGGAAACGAAGACAGCGAGTTCTTCGTCGGCAGTCATGCGTTTTTTATGGGTTTCGACCCAGAATTTACCAAGAAATTCAAAAGTAAGAATAAGAAAATGGCCAATGAAGCAAATATGCACCACGTCCATGCCGATCATTTTTCGAAGCGAAAATTCTCATTAAATAAAGCTGCAAGCCAATGGCAGCGGCAGCGTAACGCCCCGATTGAGTTTACGTTGGAGTTTTTTAGCTACAATAATTCCTTGAGCTTAGACGGCTTGTTTGAAAAAGGAGTGGATCCAACAAAATACGCTGCCCCCTTTTACTTGACCATCAAGTGAGAGGCGAATTTTTGAACGAAATATGCCGGCAGGTGGCGGGGGACGCATCTTGCACTCTTCTTCACGTCACCAATTATAATTTGCAACTTATGGAAGCGTCGCTCAACTTACATGGCGAGCCAAAAGGACCGCCCGTGGGGACTTGGGAAAAGGAGTCGATCGAACCAGTGATCTTTGTGTAGCCCCAGATAAGTCCGCTAAAATCTGTCCCTTCGAGCTTTGCATCCAGTAAATGAATGAAATGCATCGATGCCTTGCCGAATTTAGCGCCTTTGAGATTCCACCCGATAAGCTGTGGATACTTAGCATTTAGGAAATCGGAAAAATTGACGGAAGTAAAATCCACGCACTCAGCATCCTTCTGTATAATCTGAATTTGATCACTGGATGATTTGGCGTCCGATGGAAACAAGGCTTTTGCATCGAAGGCATTCCAACCCGCAGTCTGAGCTTTGTCCAAACAACGGCCGCTCCTTGGATCGTACGAATAGATCCTTGCTGGGGTGGATTCACGGCCCTCGTTGATGAGTACTGGTAAGGGGACATCCTTGTCGCTCGAATTTGTGCCAGTGTTTGCCTGAGGTTGATCGGCAATGACAGAACCGGAGCAGCTGAAAAACCACAAAAAAGATGTCATAAAGATTGAGACAAAAGGATAGGTACGCAAGAAGACCTCTGGATGCAATAGAGCCAAACCTGCTGGGAAATTACCACAACAGCGTCATTTTGTCAAGTTATCCAAGAGCCCTAAAACACCTTGGATGTTCAAGGTAAGGTCGCTGCGCTTAGAGACTCGCTCCACCATCGATCACTAAGCACTGTCCTGTGATATTTCGTGCGGCTTCTGAAGCAAGAAAAATCGCTAGCTCTGCAATTTCCTCTGCCTCAACCCATCTTCCGAGCGGAACATATGCAATCAAGTCATCCAGTGGTTTGTCCAACTCCCTTGCCCGTTGCTCTGCCATTTCCGTTCGCGTCCAACCGGGACAAATAAGATTGACGGTAATCCCCCGAGGGGCCAAGCGAAGCGCCATAGATTTGGTCAATCCCACCAGGCCATGCTTCGCAGCAGTATAGGCAGGTTGATCGGGAACAGCACGCATAGAGAGTACGGATCCAATCTGAATCACCCTACCCACTTCGGATTTTAGCTGCGCACAGAGTCCAGACAGCAGATAATAACTGGCAGATAAATTCACGCTGATCAGGCGCTGCCATAGTCCCCAGTCCTGCACTCCCCCCAGCTGCTCTTGGCCGCCTGCTAGCCCCGCATTATTCACCAAAAGATCAAGACTGCGGCCTTGCAAAGCTGGGTGCTCTATCAATTTGCGACAGCCAAGCTCGGTGCTAAGATCGACCTGAATCCATTCGATTCCAACAAGATCCGAATGAGAGGCGCGAGAAACCCCGATGACGCGATACCCCTTCTTCAAACAGAGCTCAGCAATCGCTTTCCCGATCCCCCGAGAAGCGCCCGTCACCAATGCGAGTTTTTCATTATGCGCCATATCGACCTCATGTAACATTGCGAGAGCTATTAATATGCTCTAAGATGGCGAAAGGTAGAATTTTCTTTTTGCATAACAACGCGCCAAAAAAAGCAAGCACCTCGGCCACAAGCAGAAGACCAAATATATAAGGTAGTCTAGAATGCCCGGCGCCAACCTGATCTTCCACATCACCTCAGCCGCGCTGCTATTAGGCTTGGTGCTCGCGCTGCTCAGGCTCAAAAATCAACGGGACTTTTTGCGCAAACTTATTGCCAGTTCCTTTGGCCAGCCAAGTCTCATTGTTGACTACCCCTCCCGCTTTTTCAACAACTTTGCAGTATCCTGCAACATAGATCTAGATGGAAACAGCCAGGCAAGACTGCAATCGTCCTCTGACTGGAACGCTTTGCAAAAAATCAGGCCCTTAGAACTGATCCAACTTCATAGTCAACTCAGGATCAAATCTATGGCGATCCTTCCTGCGGGCAGGAGCCTGGGGCATTTGCTGGTGCACGAATGTGCGGCAATCCAGCAAAATGAGCAGCAACGACCTAATAAAGTTGACCTCGGCTTTGCGGTATTGGATGTTGAATTTGAGCAAAAAAGGAATACCGATGAAAACAAGTAAGTTTTTCGCTCTGGCCATTTGCAGTGGAATCGCCATGAGTTGTGTGACAGCCCAGGATGCTGAGAACCCCCCGCCGCCCCAAATTACAGAGGAAACCGACACTCTGGAGGCTCTTCAATTCGCTGTCGTCCATGGGGGGGAAGTCCTAAGTCAAACCAAAGACTTGATTCAAAAAAGGCAGGCCTGTACCGCCTCGCTCACTTGGCTCAAGGAACAGATCGATCAATTGATTCTCGCCGAAAGCGATCGCCAATTGATCCACGCCGCCCATCTATATATGTCATGCCCCGATGCGGAGAGTCCACGCATGTACTTGAAAATGGTACAAAGCAAACGCTCCCTGGCACAAAAACTTGGGTGGTTGATAGCAGCGAGCTATCCCTCAATGACTATGGCCGAGCAGGTGGAAGCGGAGCTGGGTCGCCTGATAGAACAGGACCTGATGGCGAAGCAATATTCCGCAGAAATGGCTAGGGCGATCCAATCGAACCAACTCAAAGGTTCCTACACAATTCTTCGAGAGGGGCTTTTTGAAAATGGCGATCCCGCCTTTGTTGAAGCTATGATCACGCTTAATCCCCAGCGTTGCTCCGAAGATTTTATGACCTATCTTAGCCGCGCAGATTTTGAGGATTTGCGACAAATAAGCATTCCGAAAATCAATATGATGTCAACTTCGCTGATTTTTAGCCATTTTTTAAGCTACCCTCCTTCCATTGCCCAACCCGAGATTTCGTCGTTGTTTCTTTATGCTATCTCTCGTAATCGTCCTTTAGCCGAAATGGCAACGACCGTCGTGGTGAGCTACCTCCCAAGTCAGACGCGTTCCATGGCGCTGATTCTTTCGACGATGGACAGCGCCGTGCAAATGGCGTTAATTGAACAAGTAAGAAGAAACCTAAATTCAGAATTAAGGCTTTTTCTCGAAGAACTCAAATCCATGACGGCGAAAAAAGAAGTCATGGAGGAAATCAGCGCCATTTTGTGAGACGGCCCGAAACAATGGTTTGATGATGCTAGAGACTCTAGATTTAAAACGGTCCCATTTTGAGATCACCGGTGTCCGCCAGGTATTTAAAGTTCTCGGATTTGCCGCTAACTTGCTTGAGCAGTACTTTCGCGTTGAATTGCACGGCCTCAAACACCTCCCCTCAGAAAAGCCACTTATTTTCGCTCCCAATCACAGTGGTTTTTCTGGACTAGATGTCTTGATCCTGGCCCACCTCTTGAGCAAACAAAGGGGGCAAATGCCCCGGATCATCGCTCATCGCGCCTATTTTGAGCTGGGAAAAGCGGAGGCGAGGATTTCCCGCGCTTTCGGCCTGCGGCCAGCCTGTCGGGATTCCTTGTTTAAGTCACTGGCTCGTGGACACGATTTGCTCATCTTCCCGGAAGGGGAGGATGGCAATTTCAAACCATCAACAGAAGCCTATAAGCTTCAACCCTTTCACACCGGGTTTCTGCATGGAGCACTCCAAGACGGGGCTCCAATCGTACGGACTATCGTGATCGGTGCCGAGGAAACTCATTTTAATGCCGCAAAAATTGATCTATCAGCCATTATCCCCCGATTTAAGGCGCCGCTGCCGTTGAATCTACTCCCCTTGCCCGCAAAATGGGACATTCATTTTATGCAGGCCCTACGTTATCCGGCCACGAACCAAACCTTGCCCGTAGATTTGCGAGGCGAGGCCGAAAGAATCCGGGCGACCATGCAAGCCAAATTAAATCGTGAACTAGCGCGGCGGCCTTATATCTACTTTCCCAAAGTCCTTTGAATTCACTTCATGACATCCAAGGATACAACTATGTTGACTCAACCTAAGCGGGGTTCTTACCCACATTGCTAAGACTCCTTTGGATTCCTACCCAGCGTGCTTCCTCCGCACGACATCCGGGCTTACAGGACCAGATAGCGCGAGTTCCCATTTCTCCAATCCAGTCTGGTCCTGGGCCTCGGTTCGGGGAGCCTAGCTTCACTTCCATAAAGCAGGTGGGCGGCAGCGCTTCTATGGAAGCATCGCGAGCCTTCCTTCTTTTGAAGCTCGCGATGCCCGAAGATTCTTTATCACAAGAACCAGTTATTGGATGATGCCTAACGCTTCATACACAAAAGTCTTGTCAGCGGCTGAAAAGTTGGTGAAAAATCCATTCACGTTCACTTTTTTACCAACATATTGGGACAGATCATTTGCCTCAGCGACAAATTTAGCCCCCATTAAAAGATCGACTTGTTCACCATTGATCAGTTTGATAGTGCCTCTACCAAAAATGTCGATCTTGGTTAGGACACCGTTCAAGGTCTGGGTGTCTTCGGTGAGCTCCAGATAGGTTGGCTCGATGTCAAGAATGCGGTTCAGGGTGGTTCCATCAAAATCTGTGCGAATATTACAATTGAGATCACTAATGCTAGCCTCAGCAACAGCAGCGAAATCAGTTTTGTCCGACACCAAGCCACAAAGATGAATTAACTTTACTTGATCCATAAAATGGTCCACCGAAATCGCACCCAGCAGGACTTCTTTCGTTACATCTGCTAGCAAAACTTTGTAAACGGCGATATCTGACCGAGTGTCTAGATCTTGGGAAGCAGGAACCTCTGCTAACCGCAATCTACGGGTTAGGCTATGATCTTCGATGCTATAGAGTTGGTAGCTGATCTCTGACCTAATTGCTTTAGCGCAATCATCGAGAAAATATAAGATGTCACGATCGATTGTTTCATCCTGTATAGAATAGGATATGGAATCAGCAACCACTGCATTATCATGGGTGATGAAAGTCTTTACAGCAGTCGCCTTTACTTTAAAGTACCAGCAGCTGTCAGATTCACCATTGGTTTTGGCTGCAAGATGATTTTTCACTGCAGTATCGACATCCGCCTTAACACCCCAAAGAAGCTCATACCCGTCAAATACAAGGGTCTCCTCGTGATGTTCCAGTTTTACACCGGTTGGATTGACTAGGCTGCCATCCACCCCTTTCACGTGTGACTCCTCGGATGGATTTCCGCCACATGCTGATAATAAACCACAGAAAACTAAACTCTTAAATTTCATGACTGACTCCTTTAAATGTACAAATGGGTTACCAAAACGTAGACACACCTGAACAGATGCAACTTCTACACGAACTGCCATGCCAGTAGAACGCAATAGCACTGAATATGAATTCAAGTGAATCCACGCGGAGATTTTTATGATTTAGGACAGCAGCTTACGAAAAACGCAGATCCTCGTTAGGCGTAGGCACAGGTCATCTACTTCGAAAATAGCGGCTCGGTGAGCGGTAATTCCCGACAAGCACCGTAAATATTCTGGAAGGATGTCAAATTTATGAGCAGCTGGGCACCGAGGGAGTGGATTAGATCTTTGCAGGTTCTGATTTAATCGCAGAAAAGTGAGCTTTGCAGGATTCCGGGTTCTTAACCGTCGTGCATTTCTGCTCAAACTCCGCCACCGTCGTCGCCAACATCTTCGGCAATGGTAGCTTCTTGCGCAATTCATCGGCTATCCGCTTTGCCCGCGAGGCATTGCGCCCAGCAAAGCCGTCGGGTAAAGACTGGGCTAGCTCATAATATTGGACCAAAGTCTTATTGAGATCTATCTCGGTAGCTTCTAAGCGAGATTGAAGCATAAAATGACTGCTCGTCCACTGAATTTTCGTGGCTTGTCCGTCTGCCGTATCCTGTGCCTTAGCGCTCCATTTGAGTGCCTCAGCCTTGTTGCCTTGCTTTTCTTCTAGGGACGCTAAGCCTGAGTAATAGTAATAGGGCGTGGCGCTCTTTCCGGCCTCCGTTTCCAGTAGCTTTCTCGCGCGGGGAAACTCATTTAATTCCATAAGTAAGCTTGCTGCCCCAGAAATGACCGCCGTTCGCTCCTGACTTGATACCGCTTCTCGATCTGCCCGTTCGACGGCTGATAGGACGAGTTCCTTTACTTTGGGAGATAAGGGAGCCTCGGCTACTTTCTTCTTATCTTCTGGCTTGCTCTCGTTCTTTTTATTGCCGCTATTTTTTGTACTCGCCAAGGCCTCTTTTTTGGCTCCTTCGAGTCTTTCAAAGATGATCCAAGGGTAACGAGACCACAAGCGGGTATCCACGGAGTAAGTCTCATTTTTATCAATCAAATCTGCAGCCGCGAGCCACTGCTTCTTAAGCCGGTGGTAGTCGAGATCTTCTGGGGCGTGGTTGAGAAAGGAAAAGATTTCTTTGGTCTGGTATAAAAGAGTCCCCCTCGCCCCTGCCACTGCCTCAGGATTGATAAAGAGCAGATCCATCTTAGCCTTGGCCCATTCCCGCAGTACCGCTTGTTGGGATTTCCACGGATCCTTCTCATAGTCTATGCTTGAGATACGGGTTAGCAAACCGGCGGTGAACATGGAGCGCTCTTTCGCCAATTCCTCTGGAAAGCGATCCACCAAGGCCATTCGCTGCTGCAGAGCGCTCAGAGACAATTCCCCACTGCCGTCATCAGAGCTATAGGCCAACATTCTCCATGTGTCCAAATTTACCTTTTGCTGCTCTGTGGGCGCGGCTTTCTTAACTGCAGTCCCCGCAACTGTCGAGCTTGTAGCGACTATGAGTTCTTCCATGGTCTGCTGCGATTGCATGGCCGCGCGAAAGGCGGAGCGAAATTCCTCTAGGCTGATATAGGTGGCGAAACGCAGTAGCTCGCGCCCCTCCGAGTTTAAAAATAGCAGAGTTGGATAGCCACTTGCCTTCAGTTTTTCTCCCCAAATCTGCGCCTCATCAGAATCTCCATCCAGATAGATAGCTGTCACAAGGGGCAAAAATTCTTTAAATTCCGTGCGCGTTAAGACGTTTTCACGCAATTCATTGCAAGGAGGGCACCACCTGGCTCCCCAATAAAGCAGAATGGGTTTTTTGCTAGCTTTAGCTGCTTGGAATCCGTCCGCAACGGTACCCTGATACCATCCTTCCCATTCTTTACCTTGATTGAGATCCTTTTCGACCTTTGACTCGTTGGCTGTCTCGTTGGCGACCAGCTCTTGGCCTAGGAAGAAAAAACTTGCAAGCAACCATAGATGATAGAACATAAGTCCCCCGTATTTTTCTTAACCTAATTTTCACTGCGAAACGATTCAGAGAAACTACTTCGGAAAAATCCTCGCCATTCCCACATGGAACCTACGCCGTTGTATTCACTTGTCTATACTGCAACGAGCGCTAGACCATCCTGAATCAGTTTGGCGACTGCCCCACCTTGCTCTTTGGCGATCAAACCCAGCTGTTCCCGTAACTTGCGTTCCCAATCCCTGCGATCAACTTCACTTAAACCGCTTTTTGTAGAGAACTTTTGCAACCATTCCACCAACTCAAGACGAAGGAGCCATTCATGGGGATATTCTGGGATGAATACTGACATGACTTCTAAGATTTCTCTGGGCTCATGCTGGCCCAAGGTAGAATGTTCGAAGGTTTCCCTAGCGCGGCGCAGCGACTCGTAACCGTGAAAAAGCTTCAACTCGCCGGCGCTGAAGGGACTCTGGCGACCAGGGTTGGAAGATGCACGACCTATGTCCTGATCTCCAAAGGCACCCACGTCTCCGGCTCCGCCGTAGACGCTTGTTATTGTGGAGCCAAAAACGAGGTCAAAGTCCCCCCATTCTGGGCGAAAATAAACCTTATCGCCGAGGTTCAAACTGGCTTTTGATAGAGTCATCAGCGAAAGCTTTCCGGATGGCAAGAATTCCCAATGCTCTAACTTACCCGTCATCACCATTCCGCTCTCATAGTGGAGGACGATGGCAGCTCCCAACTTAAGCCCCTTAGACTCCAGTTCGAATTTGCCCAAAAGCCAAGGAGCTTTATCCTCACCCTTCCAACGCCCCAGAGGGACACTGAATCCCTCGCCGTGGCGGCTGCGGCCGTGACCAGGAATTTCTTTGCCATCGCGACAAAGCTGGCTGGCACCAGCTAATCTGACGAAACTCACTTCACCATTATGTTTTTCATACTCGGTAACCATGCCGCTAAATTCTATACCACTATCGAGAGCAACGGTGCAGATGGTCTCCGCCCTTACGGCCTCGTCTAATCCCTGCGTTCCACCGAGGGTAAAAGACAACTGCCGTTCCAATTGCTGGAGGACCTCGTTGAGATGTTGAAAATCTCTCGCTACAAACAACTGCGGTTGTGGTTCGGTAATGTCATAGGGCGTATCCACGCATGCTAGAGAAAGTGGTATCTTTCGCACCTCCGCTCGCAGACAACTAGCGCTTTCCCCTACCGACGATAGCAATCCAGCACCGTAGATTTGCGGGTTCTCTAAATTCCCCATCAAACCATATTCCGCTGTCCACCAATACATCCTTGCGACTTTGCTGGCTTCCGAAACATAGCGAATAGATGCCACCGCGCGATCGAGATTCGCCTGGGCCCTCGCCGCGTCGGCCGCTGTCATATCGGGGTTTTCCTTGATGTCCGACAACAAGCGAATGGCCTCATAGAGGCGAATATCCTCTTTGGAAAAAATGGCCTTTCGCGCAAGTCGCGCGTAGCGGGTCAAATAATCGGCGTACTCTCCATGACTGACGATGGGAGCATGGCCTGCTGCTTCGTGGACAATATCGGGAGCAGGGGTATAGGCAATATGCTCCGGGGTGCGCATATCAACGGCAATGGGAAGGATTTTTTGCGCTTGCAAATCTATAAAGGCCGCAGGAGGAATAAAACCGCAAACCGCGACGGCTCCCCAGCCAAATCGACTTAAAGCTCTGTCCATTTCTTCGATTCTAGGGATGTGGTCAATAGGAATCCCAGTCTTCACAAGGCCTTCCGTGTAACAGGATACCGCCCGGTCCGCAAAAAATGCTCGATTCTGTCGCATGATATAGCGCCAAGCGGCCTGGTCGCGAGCGGTATACTTGGAATAATCCTGCTCCACCAAGTATTTTCGCAAATAGGTCGGGACGCGCTCATAAGCACTTAGCCCTGACCTAAGGACCTCGCCTGTGGATGACTTCGGCTCAAACTCGGATTCTCGCATGGCTCCCCCAAAATCGCTCAGATTCGAGGCTCTGGAGGCTCGGATGTTAGCAGGATTTTCCTACTAACCCCACCGAAAAAGCAACGTCAATATGGGTTGAACAAGGCCCCGCAGCTGTCAGATTAGCTCCTGCGCCGCAAAACCCGCAAACTCCGGAAAACTCGGGAAATAACGTCGAGGGGAAAAAACGGGATAACGAGTAGCAGTAGATAGGTCATTAGCCCACCCATGGGAAGGTCGCCGTTCCTAGACCCCCTGTTTTGGCTTCCCACCACTCCACAGTTTGCATCCACGCGTTTCTGCAAGTCGGGGATTGCCACCGCCGCTGCTTCGCCTTTAACCGCTGCATTGGCGTCCAAAACTCCAGCCCCTAACAAAGGGCGGCGTACATTGTCGCCACTGACTTTACGGTAATAATTTCGCCGGTTGTACTCCGCATGTTCATCTCCTGCTTGATAAAGAGATTGATTCGCGCTGGCGATCAAGGTGCCTCGTAAATCGCTAAAAGCGATGTCAGGATTTTGAGCCAGGAGCAAACCAGCGACGCCACTGACCACGGGAGCCGCCATGGATGTGCCCTGCTGTTCACCGTACCTTGGAGTCCCGCCGTCAGAACCGGGCAAGCTAGAATTAATCTGACGCTCACTCCAACCTCCTGGCGCTGCGATATCGACCCAAACGCCGAAATTTGAATAGGCTGCCTTGCGTCCGTTAATATCCACCGCTGAGACCGCGATCGCATCGGCAAAGGCGGCGGGATAAGAGCGGGTCATGGTATCTTCGTTGCCCGCTGCGCCAATGACCAAGACACCCTGCCCGGCACCTTTTAGCAAGCGAACCATCAGCCCCACGGCCTTTGAGCGCTGGAATTTTCCCAATGAGGCATTTACCACCCGCACGAGTCCTGTGTTATTTCGTTTGAATAAGGTTATATATTTGAAGCCATTTAAAATCGCCGAGTCAGGTATGCCCCCATCCCCTTCTTTGACCACACGAATAATCATGATACGGCACATGGGACAAATACCACCACTTGCAGCGGTCGGTTCACCAACAGCAATTCCGGCCACGTGTGTTCCATGCCCACAAATACCCATGCCTTCACCCGCAGGACATGGCATCCCAGGCCCAGTCGTCAGAAAGGGATGAACGTCGCCCGTCCCAAGATAGCCTTTCGTAGCTCTCGTGGTGTTGCAACCATAAAGATCTCTCACACAGCTGGAAGCGCCTTCTCGCTCATTTTTCCATATTTTTCCTGCCAGAGCGGGATGCCCGTAATCTACCCCGCTGTCCATGATGGCAATGATAGGCGGACGGGAGGCCAAGCGAACGTCCTTGTTAGGGTCGGTTTGAAATTCTCCTGCAATATGGGTAAAGGCTTCTTTAAGCTGAATGCGACTAAGCCACCAAGAATTGCCAAAGGTAGCAATGGCATCATATTGAGTGATGGCATCGTCAAAGATGGCGCTGAGATTATTAAGATAGTTCGGCTCAGCAAAATGGAGACGACCTTGCTCATGCCAGGCGGTAATCGAAGTTATTGCTTCTTCAGCGCTATCAAAGTCCACCCTTACGATTGTCACAAGATCTGGATTCCAAGCGTCCTCATGCCAACCTAATTTACCTTCGATCTCAAGAGTTTTTAAAGCGACACTCTGCAGTGAGGTCTCCGGAGATTGGATGTTGAGCGTCGTAATGAATTGATAATCTTCGATGCCGAATGCCGGATCGAGCAAGTGACTTAACTCGTCAAAATGTGCAGCAAATTGACTTTGATGGGACTGCAAGGAAAGAACTTGGCTCTCTGGAAACAATCTCAAGCCGACAATATAGCTATTTGCTTCAGCCAAACCAGCGGATGCTAAATGCTCATCATTCCAAGTGACGATCGATTCCAGTAACTTAGGCAATGGGAGTTCTGTACCACAACTTGGAAGCAGCGCGATAAGAAAGGTAAAGCTTAAATATGAATTACGCATGTCGACAATTATATCTTATGCACGTTGACTTGAGCAGCCTTAGACTCAGGGTCTTTCCCTAGATCTATCCTTTACGGTCGAGACGCTCAATCAATGCGCGCATGAATAAGCGATCGCGACAAAAAAGTCTAGATTTCCCTGGTATTCACCTGATATAAGGTCCGAGGGATTGTAGACTTCCGGAAGTTACGGGGAGACAGGGAATCAAGAGATATCTGGCGAGATAAGGTGCCTGTATGTTAGAGGGTGCTTTTTCCTTGACGCGTGTTTCCGGGTTTTCTTCTTCTAATGCTAAACTCTTTA
>JBIKVD010000054.1:0-16417 GCA_044357055.1 Oligoflexales bacterium
CCGGGGCATTGCGCGGAATAAAGGATCGTCCTTCGCCTAGCTCACGATCTTTGCCCAGACCATGTCCGCCGGTTCCGATGCCTAAAGCGAGCCCATCACCAGTGAGCTGGGAGGCAAGGTGACAGGTTGAGCATGCAACATCTCGGTTGCCACTCAAAATCTTGTCGAAATACAGCATACGGCCGAGTTCGACCTTAGCGGGATTTTGTGGCTGTGCTTGGGGGATGGCTTTAACCTCAGCTTGGCGGATTTGCTTTCTTAGGTCCTTGTCGGCTGTCGAAGCAAAACTCGGCAAAGTGCTGAATGCTAAGAATAAATAAGCGGCGATAGAGAGAAAGCAGAGTGAGTTCATAAAGTCATTCCCTGAAAAGGATGAAAAGAAAAAACCGGAGTTTGGTACGCGATCCGGACCTTAGCGCAGCAACGGTGCCGCGGCAAGGTGGATGTATGGTTCTTGAATTTTGCCCGATACTTCAATATTTGTTTACAAATATAGATAGTTAATCATTGTGTTGGCATGATGTCATTTTTCCGGTAAAATTAACAACATGAGTACAGACCTAAAATACCAGAGGATTTTGACAAGACCTCAGGGGTCGTTTTTTCTTTTCGGACCACGAGGCGCTGGCAAGAGCAGCTGGTTGCGTGCCATGTTCCCTGACGCCCTTTACATCGATTTGCATAGTGAAAGAATCTTTCAAGACTATCTCGTAAATGTTGAACCCTTTACGGCGCTATTGGATGCATTACCAGATGGTGCCCGGGTGATTATTGATGAAATTCAAAGGCTGCCAAACCTCCTAAACGAGGTCCATCGCTATATTGAGAAGAAGAAATTAAAATTTGCATTGTCAGGTTCCAGCGCTAGAAAATTGCGTAGCGCTGGAACCAATCTCCTTGCAGGTCGCGCTCTCCGGCGTGAAATGTTTCCTTTGACTCCGGAAGAATTGCAGGATGATTTTGACTTGGAGCGGGTGCTGACGATCGGTAGTATTCCTCTTGTCTGGGATGCTGAAGACTCTCGCGCTGTGCTGGATGCCTATGTACAAACTTACCTGCGTGAGGAAATCCAGGCAGAAGCTCTCGTGCGAAATTTGCCTGGCTTTGCGCGATTTCTTACCATTGCGGCGCTGTTTCATGGTCAAGTGCTGAATGCATCGTCTCTGTCAAGAGATGCGGGAGTTTCACGGTCTTCGATTCTTAACTACCTAGATATTCTTGAAGACACGCTCCTAGCGTATCGCTTACAGCCTTTTGAAGGAAAGTTGCGGGTCAAAGAGAAACGCCATCCAAAATTGTATTGGATTGATCCAGGTGTGGCCCGTGCGGCGCGGCGTAGGACTGGCTCTCTGGTGGAAGAAGAGCGGGGGTCCTTGTTCGAAGGATGGGTGGCTTCGACCTTGAAAGCCTATGGCAGCTATCGCAAGCTTTTCGATGAGTGGAACTATTGGGCTCCCACGGAGTCTGATGACCTTGAAGTTGATTTTTTACTTTGGAAAAATGATCAATGCTTGGCCATCGAAGCAAAAGCATCTTCTCGTTGGCGACCCGAATATGCCAAGGGCCTGAATGCCTTGAAAAATTCGTGGAAAGACCCGCGGCGGCTTAAGCGCCTTGTCATATATCTTGGAAAAGACAGAATGATTTTTCACGATGATATTGAATTACTGCCAGTGGCACATTTTATCGCTCGATTAGCCGATGGGGCTCTTTTCTAGTTTCCTATTGCAGGCTGCACCAATCATGGTTTGGAACTTTTTGACAACTGCCGATACCGAAAACAGTCGACCAAATGGTCCTGCACCATCCCCACAGCCTGCATATGAGCATATAGGGTTGTGGGCCCGAGAAATTTAAATCCTCGCTTTTTAAGATCCTTGGCCCATAACTCCGATTCCTTTGACTTCGCCGGAAGTTCTTTGACACTGCGCCTAGCATTGACGATGGGTTTGCCGCCGACGAATGGCCAGCAATAGGCATTAAAGGAGCCGAACTCACGCTGAATGTCGAGAAACAACTTAGCGTTTTGAATCGCGGCCAGGATTTTAAGGCGATTGCGAACGATTTCTTCATTTTGCATCAGCCGTTCAACCCGCAGCTCAGTGAAGCGACTCACTTTTTCGGGGTCAAAATCCGCAAAAGCGCGGCGATAGCCCTCTCGCTTTTTAAGAATGGTCAACCAGCTGAGACCCGCTTGCGCGGATTCAAGAATCAAAAACTCAAAGTGCTTGCGGTCATCGGTGACAACGACACCCCATTCTTCATCATGATATTTTTGATAGAGAGGAGACTCACCACACCAGGGGCAGCGCTGCTTTTCTTTCGTCATTCTTATCCTCAGATGCAAAATTGCGGATGCCTTGGAGTCCTATTTCTCCCTAACCTTCCCGAGCATTTTTGTCAATAAATCTGGCAGTCTTCAGATTGAGAGAAGGTTTTCTGAAGAGAATCGTAGACGCCCGACAAGTGTGGTTGTGCAGATTTGCCGTATGATTTATTCTAACCAGAGCTTTTATTTTAGATTGGGAGTGATGATGAATCACCTTTTGCTATTTGCAGTCTTTTTGAGTTGCCTGGGTTTTCTGGGTTCTTGCCGTAGCGTGGAGGACTCTCATGAGGTGAAGCAGAACATCAGCACTGCAACCTTGCAGCATCACACCCAACAGGGCGTTGATGCTTTTCTTGCTCGACTTACCGGCAAAGCGGACCAGCGTGGTCACGTGGCCATACGCCAGGCCTCCAACTACGACCCTAATATGCGCATGGCTCCAAGCTTACACAATACCAATCCACAACTCGCTTATTTTTTCCCGGGGACAGAGACGCCTGAGCCTTGTTATGTGCATGCCTACTCGCCACAAAATGCTTTGCCTCGCTACAGTCAAGAGATCCGAGGGGATTGGGTGGCCTTGTACGGGGCAAGTCTCGTGGCCCCCATTTCTGCGATGCCGATACCACTGGGCAAGTACGAAACGCGGTGTCTTTACCTTTATGACGGCATTCGCCCCATTTCCTATCAAGTGGTACTCCATTTCGAAGATGCCAAGACTGAGGCGGATCTGGCGCGCATGGTGGCGCAAATCCGCTCTGAACTCGTCATCCTAATCTATTCACCTTTGCGTCGGCGATTTCAGGAAGGCTCCTTTCAAGGCTTGATAAAACAAATGGCCCAGGGTGGAAAATTGCAGGGAGTCTCTCAGGTGACAGCTCACCCGGTACAAGATATTACCATCGATATGCAGGCTTTTTTACCTTTGGAATTCACCCATCGTGCAGATTTTCAAACCCATCCTACCCACTTGGGTTTTTATGTTGGGCTTAAGAGACAAGCTTTAACGGGGGAAACCTTGGTAGAGCCTTTGAGCTCGTTTGAGGTTCCTATCTTATATCAGTAAATCCCATGATGTGATCGGAACTCTAGCCTGCCCTGGGATTCAATTTTCGTACTTCCTCTTCTTCGACCTCAGACTTCAACTGCGGGTAACCATATTCCATCATCTTAAGCATGATGGATGCTTTGGTAATATGAAAACCACTGGTTCTCTTGATCTCTTTTGCTAGGAATTCGACCATAGTGTATTGTTCCAACGTCATGCGCATGGAGACCATTTTGCATTTTGTCTTATTTTTTTTTCTTTTTGCTTCTGACTCAGTCAAAGCCTTTTCCTTTAGAGGGTGTCCGTGGAGGGCCTTTGGCTCGCCTTCTAAGGATATCGGCAATTTTTACCGCGGGATTGAGGTAAGACACTTGGTAAATTCAAAGATTTGGTCAAGAAAACTAAACATATTCGGGGCTCTTGCTCTAGCGTGGTTGGCACTTGGCAAGGACCTTCTCGCAGCTCCCCTCGCGGTGGTTAAACGGCAGCCGCTGTCAACCTGGGTACAAAGCTCAAAAATGCATCGCGTTCATTTCAGTGATATTCCTCCTACGGTGTTCCATTTTGATGGTACGAAGCTTCTGGCCACCGTCAACAAGTCGGCTTCAGCTCTGGTGCTTCCCTTAAGTACGCCCCTTTTGATAAACGAAGCGCGAATCCATTGGCGCCCAGAAGCGGGTCACCTCAAGCTAGCAAGCCCTGAGCAGGAGTTACAAAAAGAGGGTGACGACGCTTGGTGGAGGATTGGTTTGATACTGGCCGGTGAGGCTCCCACCATTCCCTTCTTTGCTCCAGCCTGGGTGAAAGAGTTGCGCGATGTGCTCATACTTCCGAGCAGAGAAATGGTTTATCTCATTGCTGGTAGCAAGCAAGAGGAAGGGAAAAAATGGGAGAATCCGTATTCTGCCTCCATATCCTGTGTCAGTATGCGGCAAGTGGACGAGGAGCAGGGGTGGAAGCAGGCTGCTTATCGCTTTTCCGCAGCCCAAACCGTGGTGGGTTTTTGGTTGATGGCAGATGGTGATAACACCGCTTCCGAGTTTTCCGTCTCGCTCGATCTGGGCAAATCTTGGGTGGAGTGAGGTGCCACACCCAACCTGATGGGATAAGGCTTTCTTTTTATTACACGAAATCCCATCAGCTCGGCCTCTTGCAACAGCTTCGCGAAGTCTAAGGATATCGTAGCGCCAGCTTGCTGAGTCACCTCATCTTCGGTGGGCAGGTCAAAGTCGTTAGCCCCAAAGTTTAACGCCCTAAGAGCCTCAGCATTTTTGGTCAGAACAGAGGTACGAATATTGGGGATGTTATCAAGATAGATGCGGCAAATAGCCAACCAACGTAGATATTCCTCGGTGCTGATTTCCTCACCTCCTAAGCGGTTGTGTTGCGGCTTATAAGTCCAGCATAAAAACGAAACCAACGCGTTTGCTACGGAGTCCTGAAAATGGCGCAGGCTCTCAAGGTGGTTGAATCGCTCATTCAAGGTTTCGTCGAAACCGATCACCATGGTTGCTGTCGAACCCAAACCGGCATTGATTATAGCTCGTTGAGCATCAAAGTAGTCATGAACCTTGAATTTCCCCGGGCTATGTCTCATTCGAAAAGCATCATCAAGAATTTCAGCGCCGCCTCCTGAGACAAACTTCACCCCTGCTTCGCGAAGAATTTCGGCACCAGCCGGATAAGGTAGTTTTGACAGTTTGCATGAGAACATGAATTCCGCGACGGTCATTTCGTAGAATTCAAGCTCCCGTCCGTAGCGACCTCGGATCCGTTGAAAAAGATCTGCATAATCTTGAATCCGTAGATCCGGATGAAAGCCGCCGTTAAACCCGACCAGCTGTCCGCCATAGGCGATAAGCTCGTCGATTTTGGCGCATACCTGGTCAAAGTTAAGCAAGTAGGTCCCTGCCTGATGGGGAAGACGATAAAAAGAACAATAATCACAGCGAGCTACACAAACGTTGGTGTAATTGACGATAGCCATGATCAGGTAAGTGGCTTCCTTTGGATCATGGAACGCTGCCTTACGATGACTGGCGAGGGAAGACAAAAGAGCCATATCCGCGTATTTATATAGGTATAGGGCGTCTTCACGATCTATCCTCTCGCCTCCAAGGACGCGAGAGCTTATAAAGGATAATTCGGCCATCGATGGATTCCTTTAGGCACTAGTGGCGTGGGGTTCACATGGGCTTTCCAGCTTTTACGGGCTTGGCGCGATTCACCTTGCCTCCTACAAGCTTTACTTGACAGCCTATCCGTTAGTCTATAATTATTCGGGTTCCCTATGGGCACCCCCAGCTCGCTGTCTTTGGCTATGGGCTGTTTCCGGGATAAAGGGAAGTCCGTTTTTTCGTTGTTGTCTTTTTATAATAGATAGTTACATGGTGCTAGCATGAAAAACAAATTGATCGAAGATTTTGAGAAGCGTCACTATCAGAACAAGGCAGCCATGCCAGCGTTTCGACCCGGTGATACCGTAAGAGTTCACTACAAAATCCAAGAGGGTGCTGATAAAGAGAAGTTCCGCATTCAGTCCTTCGAGGGTGTTGTTTTAAGAATGAAGAGTGGCACGGCTGATGCTTCCTTTACCGTGCGAAAGATCGGCGCAAATGGCGTTGGTGTTGAGCGGGTTTTTCCTTCTTGGTCACCTCGAATCGACCGCGTTGACTTGATCAGCGGCGGTATCGTTCGCAGGGCGAAGCTTTATTACCTTCGCGACCTCTCCGGTAAGTCTGCACGGATTAAGAGTCGCTTCGTGGTGCAAACTTCTGGCGCGGCTGCTCCTAGCGCTGCTACCTCCTCTGCAAGCGCAACAGCAACCGAAACTTAAGAATCTCACTGTTTTGATTTTTTGCTGTTTTGATTTTTTCTTTCCTCTATAAATCTCGTTGAGCTGCTAAAACTGGCAGGGCACCGAGATTTCTCTTTTTATGGCAGCGTTTCGTCTTCCAAATTCCCATAGCGCCTGACGCCCCCTTCGTGTGTAACCACTAACAGGTCCAGCACCACAGTATGCCACGGAGGTATCTCTTGCCTTCGTTCCAGAAACTGCTGCACTCCTCTTAGCATCGCCTTTCTCTTGCTGGGATTTAAGAGCTCGCAGATTTCTGCCGCGCTGGTGGGTAA
The DNA here is from genome assembly GCA_044357055.1 of Oligoflexales bacterium. Lineage (GTDB taxonomy): Bacteria > Bdellovibrionota_B > Oligoflexia > Oligoflexales > JBIKVD01 > JBIKVD01. Next base: position 6,510 of record JBIKVD010000054.1, read on the forward strand.
AACCTTTCGCAACTTTACTTCGACGAAATGCAACACCATGGCGCGATAGGCAATGAGATCCAGTTCTGATCCAATGCTTCGGCGGTTGCGCTGGAGGAGTCGGAAACCCGCCCGTTCGTAGCAAAGAGCCGCTATGTCCTCAGCAACCTGATATTCCATACAAGAGTCACCTATCTGAGAGCAGCTTCGCCCTCAGATGGGACTTTATGAATGAGGGGATCGAGGAGGAAGTGACATATGACGAATGGGTGCGAAAGATCTTCGATGCTGAATACAGGCGCCAAAAGCCTTCAATTGCTCTAAATGGCTTTTGGTCCCGTAGCCCACATGGTTTTCGAAACCGTATTGAGGATACCTTTGAGCCAATTCTGTCATAAAGGAGTCTCGGGCCTGCTTCGCAAGGATGGAGGCTGCCGCAATAGCAAAAGAATGTTTATCACCGTCGATGATAGCTTCTTGCTGGCCTTGGTACTCCCGGATCTTTAAATGACCGTCCACTAAGACCCAGTCAGGACCTGGTATAAGCTGGTGGAGGGCCCGGCGCATCGCTACGAAGGTGGCATTGAGGATACCCACTTGATCGATCTCTTCCACCTCGGCCACGCCGATGCCGTGAGAGTGGACAATAGACTGAATGATTTCTGCAGCCTTCTGGCGCTGGGTTTTAGAGAGGGTCTTGGAATCTCGGATTAAGAGACGCTGCTTTTCATCTAACTTATGGAATCGATCGTAGTTCAAAACCACAGCGGCCGCATAGACAGGGCCCGCGAGGCAACCTCTCCCGACTTCATCCACCCCGGCCACTATCTCTGCGGCTTGCGAAAGCGCAAACTCCCGCTCACCTTTGGTGACCGCGTTATTCATTGTTGTTGACCATGTCATGAAGCTATTTGATGACTTTATTAAACATGTTGACCAGGTCTGCTTTTGGCACCAAACCCACGACGCTATCCACAAGTTGGCCGTTGTGAAACATCGCTAGATAGGGGATTGATCGCACGCCAAGGCTGGCTGGAATATTCGCGTTCTCGTCAACATTCATTTTCGCCACGGTAACTTTGCCTTGAAAATCTTGGGCCAGACTTTCCAACATGGGACCAATGGCAACGCAGGGTCCGCACCAGGGAGCCCAGAAATCGACCAGCACCGGCGTCGGCGACTGCAGAACCGACTTCTCAAAATTGTCATCATTGATCTCGATTGTGGAACCTGCCATGAGCTGTCTCCAGGGTGATTTTTAAACGGAAGTTTATATTTTTAACCTTTCAAGACCCTAAGTCGCAAGTCGATTGCGCGCTCTTTCAAGAATCATCGAAATAATGTGCAAACATGGCGCTAAATCTTCCTAAGTAGCCACACAATCCTAGGGTTCGAGTAAACTTGATGCAAAAATGACCGTTCAGATGACAATATTGCTAGCAAAGGGACAGCCCAAAAATGATGTCAAATATACTTGTCCCCCTAAAGATGGAACTCAATGACTACCCTTATCGCTATTTTTTCCCCCACGCTTTTCTCGATGGAGTAAGGCAAGGTCCCCGAAGTTGCTTGATTCAAGAGATTACCCGTCGTCTAAGGAATGGCCCCTTTCCCATTATCATCGAAGGCCCTGCAGGCGTTGGTAAAAAATTTTGCGTTTTAGAGGCCTGGGTACGAAATTTCTCCCATCAACACGCTCTTTATACTCACGCAGCACTTAGTCCCTTGCCCGCTGCGGCTGAGCTAAGAAATTTGCCGGGCATCCATCTGTTCTCCCAGGTACAAAACTTGGCTCGGTTGCCAGCCGCAGAAAGGGAACACTGGTCGCAAGTTCCTTCGCTGGTAACTCTTCGCCATCACGACCCTCCCATGAGTGACAAATACCCCACGCTTCCATTGCGATTGACCAATCTCGAACATTGCCAGGAAGATACCCTCGCCATTCTCAGCAGCTTCTTCCGGCGCCGTTTTCCAAGTCTGTCTGTTGAGGCTCCCGTTCTGGAATATCTCGCCGGTAGTCGTCCCCTGGATGGGCTGCGTGAATTAATCAATCTAGCAAATTTGTTTTCACAGCAAGCCCTCGCGGAGGGACTCCTTTCCCCCTCCCTTGGGTGGGTGCAAGCTATCCACGGGACGTACTTAAGTGATGAGCACGTTCGCTTTGCGGCATCTTTACTTAGAAACCCCGATTTTCTTTTCAGCATGTCAGCGGAGCAATTCCAACGCACAGCCAAAAATATGGAACCATGGCTACTGCGTCTGACTCTCAATCATTGTCAGGGAAGGAAACGAGCCGCGGCGAGAGCCTTGAATATGCCGGTGACCACCTTGTTGAGTAAGCTGGCTAAAATTGGACAATAACGATGTACTCGGCAAGAGGATTTAATGACTGGAAAAGAGATAGCCGTGTTTGAATCATGCGGGATTGGGCCGGATCCGAAGACGCGATTCTCTTTGGATGAAATACTTGTTTAAGTTATCATTCCAGAGACTATCTCCTTTCCGAGACCTTGGGAGCAAAAGCAATGCTCGAATTACGAAAACTGGTTTCCAGCGATGAACACGCGTTTCGCGCAGCCGTAGTGGAATTCAAAACCCATAATCCAGCCTGGCCTTTTGCTTTCCAATTTGACGATCAAACTGATTTTGTTTCTTACGTGCAAAAGGTTGGAAATTGGGCGCTAGGCAAAGACCTGGGGGAATTTGTCCCCAATAGCTTTCTGGTTGCGGTCGTGGCGGGCAAGATCGTGGGCCGTGTCTCCCTCCGTCACGAGCTCAATGAATTTCTCTTGCGCGAAGGCGGGCATATTGGCTACGGAGTGGTTCCTTCCGAAAGACGAAAAGGTTACGCTAAGGAAATTCTTCGTCAGTCTTTGCAGCTTGCTCGTGGTCTGGGTATAAAGCGTGTTCTCTTGACTTGCGATGACAATAACGAGGGTTCATCGCGAACCATCGAGGCGCACGGTGGCAAACTTGAAAATAAAATACTCTCACCAGGGATGACCATAGAGAAAAGACGCTATTGGATCGAATTTTAATCGATTCAATGGTGGCGAAGATTTGGGCGCATCCCTGAAGGCTTGGTTGGCAACTGCTTGTCAGCAAATAAATGGCAGTTCGTGTTGAAAGTTGAAGAATGCGATATAGAACAAAAATAGTTGTATCTACATTGTTCACCCCGTATTTGACCGAATCCGCTGGTAAGAGAGCGCTGGAGGGCATTCAAGTGGTCAAAATGGGATTCAGAGCGATCCCCCAACGCTGCCTAAAGCCGACATTGGGATTTTGATTCCGAACGCATAAAAATAGGGCAGGAAACGGCAAATTCGTGTCTGCCGGCCCGGCGAGGGATAGGTAGAAAACTAGCGGAAGAACAATTCCACTAAATGTTTCGCAGCTATGGACTTAAATGTTCTCTTTGGGCAAAACTGCAACTAGGAACGAGCGTCGCGAAAAGACGTTAGTGGATTGATTTGTGAAATCGTTGCTTCTGCTTTTAACGAGGAAAGAAGAGTCTTTGCACGGCAAGGTATCCAAATACAATTCTTTTCCACGGCAAATTAGTATCTAAACCCATCGGCATTGAAACACAGCAGCTTATTTTCCCAATAGCGATAGTTCCAAGAAGCTGTATGAGTCCCAAATTCATCAGAAAAGCTCAAAGTAATACTAAAAGGTAGCCTCTTCTCATGTGCAGCCTTTTCATAAGGCTTAATCACAGTTAGTGAGAACTTTGCAGCATCATGATCTAGGCGAAATGAGCTGGGTTGGTGTTCCTGGTCTATTTGATTGCAATCCATATAGGTGGAATTCGGCCTTTCCCGCTGCTTTTCCCCGCACTTCATAATTAGTGGCTTAGTACCTCGCAAAGAATTCCCATCGCATTGCATCATGCTGCCAAGGCCGTTCAGGTCCGTATGCCGGCAACTGGCAACATTGACCGGAATTAGGATGTCCCCTCGCGAGATCTCAGGCTCCATTAAATGCGAAAGAAGCGTCTTAACGGGCCCATCCCAACGACCATCTCTGATCCGCAAATGGGCATTTTCATCATCAAAAAATGAAAAAGAAAAGATGGAATGCGGCTCTTTGTAGTTGTGGCAAGAATAGGTAGTGGCAGCATAGGATCCAGTGCTAAATGCTAGGCAAAACAGCACTGTAATCATGGTTTTCATGGCTTTAGTCCTTTGCAATAAGTAGTTTGAGTAAAATCAATTAGCTGGGAAAACTAGACTTTCGCTTCCGATGTGAGGGAATATCTTGATTGCTATATTTCTTCAATTGCAATTTTGTACAGGGGTGATGACAAATTTTATGTTGATGGAGATTTTCAATACTGATAACGCTAACAAAGAAATATAACCCGGGAGTTTAACGTGATCGCATCTAGCAGCATTAATGGCGCCTTGCTTGTTTTGATTCGGATTCTATTCTTATCTGGCCTCTTCGTGGGAGCGCATGCCCTGGCCTCCGGTCCTGAGAAGCTTAGCTCAGGTGGCTGGCATAGTTGCTTGATCAAAAATGACACCTTGGATTGCTGGGGCGGCGAAAACACTCTTTTCTATTTCCAGCAGAATGATGTCCCGCATGACATTTCCCATCCTGTCCAGATTTCTGCAGGTCTCCACCATACTTGCGCGATCGATGATGTCGGGCTGCGCTGCTGGGGGTATGAGAATGTGATCGGTGCCACTGCATGCCCTAGTGTGGTGCCCGCTGAGATGGTGGATTCATACTTAGTTACAGCTGGTTACAATTTTACCTGCGCGGCTAGCAAGACAGCCAAACAGCGCATCAAATGTTGGGGGGAGAATGGTGATGGGCAACTTACGGTTCCAAAGGCAGTGCAAAACCTAATGCCGGAAAAGATTCAGTCTGGATTTGCCCATACTTGCGTCTTGGCGGAGAAGAAGATGAGTTGCTGGGGGTGGAATAGCAGCGGGCAACTGAATGTCCCTGCGAATATAGGACCGATCGACGACATCGCCGTCGGTAGTTCCCATTCCTGTGCCCTAAGTGGCGGAAAAGTCCGCTGCTGGGGTTGGAACAAATACGGTCAGGTCGAGGTCCCTCCTATTGATGATGTGAAAGAAATATCGGCCGGCATTGGCTTTTCTTGCGCCCTTACGGACCGGAACGTCATTTGTTGGGGTGATAATACTTTTGGGCAGTTAATGGTTTCAGGTACTCTGAGGAATCCTCGTCAGTTGTCTTGTGGGGCAGAGTTTGCCTGCGTGTTAACGGATGATGGTGTAAAATGCTGGGGCGACAATGCGCTGGAACAAACGATGATCCCTTGGGAGATTTCCTCACTCTTTTAGGATCATTCATAGCTTTGATATCAGTAGTGCTAAAGCCTATCGATCACAAGCGCAACAATTTGAGGCATGGACAGCAATGAACTCTTTGGGCAAAACAAAGCCCTACCTTAATCAAGGCTTTGGAGGATGTGCCCATGTGCTTAAAGTCATTATTCATGTTTTTTGTGGTGTCTCTTGCCAGTCCTGTGTTTGCACATATGTCTTATGACCGCATGATGGTGGCGGATTCCCTGGGTGACATGGCCTCGGTCAAGTTCAAAGAGTTTGTGACGATGGATACAATGACAGCTTCCGTATGTAGTAGCGGAAAGAAGTCCCTTGTCGCAGCCTCCTTGTGGATGCAGATGGGCAGCCATGGCCATGGCTCAACTCCTATCAGCTTGAAAAAAGACGGCGACTGTGTAGGTCTTGCCGGTCTTAATTTTGTCATGACCGGAGATTGGGCCATACGCCTCACTTTTGATGATGGAGCCAAAGCGGAAGCAGCAATTCCAGTTGCCTGGAAGGCTGAAGAATTCACCACGAGCTGGAATGGGCATGTGGCAGTGATTTGGGAGGCCCCCTTGGGGGATGCAGCCCAGTCGATTCGGATATGCAATGATTTTCATGGCTCCGCTCTCGAAGCGACCAGTGAAAATGGTACCTCGCAGCAAAGTCTGACGATCAGTCCCTATAGTCACTCTTGCGTACTGTTATCTGAGGTGCTGCGGCCATCTGCTGACTTATCGTGGAATCTGACGGTTGAATTTGAAAAATATGGAGCCTGGACCCTCGATCTTCCGTGAGGGCGCGGCATCGCCCGAGCGATGATTTCTTACGATCTATGGTTTGCGGCGGAAAAATGTGAACTTCTTCAGCTTCCTCTGCAGGCTCTGGCGCGGGATGCCTAAGATCTCTGCGGCGCGCGATTTATTCCCTTGATGCTGCTCTAAGACATAGTCAATGTAATTTCTTTCCACATCAGCCAAAGAGGGCATTTTTAGCTCTCGCTCATCGCTAAGGGAAGCATTCTGCCTCAGTAAGCTTTCGTCGCTATCCGTTGAGGTGAGTCCTCGCATGGCTCGCAATATCGTTTCAACTTTGCTGGGCTTGATAAGATAGGCTTTAGCCCCTAGCTTGACGGCCTGGACCGCTGTTGCGATGGAACCATAGCCGGTCAGGACCACGATTCCGATTTTGGCATTGGCCTTGATGAGAGCGGGTATCGCCTTGAGCCCCAAGTCACTCCCTAGTCTCATGTCTACAATTGCATAGTCAAAAACCTGGGTTTCGCTTGCAAACCAGGTATCCAACCCGGTGAAAGCAAAGGTCTGATAACCAAGCTCGGTGAATTCCTTCTTTAAGGTTGCGTGCAAATTGAGATCGTCTTCCAGGATGAGCAATGAACTCATAAATAAGTCCTTAGGCAGGTGACGCCGCTGTGGGGAAAATCATGGTAACTCGGGCGCCACGTGGAGAATTTGCGATTTCCAGCTTCCCCCCACACATATTGGTGAGAAGTTGACAGTTGTAAAGCCCTAGACCGGATCCCATCTTCTTGGTTGAGCGAAAAGGTGTACCTATCTGGCTGAGGATTTGGTTTGGTATTCCTGGCCCATTATCGACAAAATTGATTTTTACTTTGTTATCAGAGCTATTCAGTATCTGTACTTGGATAACTGGGTCTTTACCCTCGACAGCCTCCCGCGCATTATCAAGCAGATCAAATATCGAACGCATAAATGCAAAGCGCGGAATTTTGACAAAATTTGGCTGGGTGGATTCCTGCAAAATCTGCAGATCGCATTCAAAGTGAAATCCACGCCACTTTTCGCAGCATTCAATAAGATACCGATTGATGTCCAAAAGTTCTGGCATGACTGCTTCATCAGCATACATGGCGTTGCGAAAGTATTCGGCCATCTTGCTCTTGCACTGACTCAAACTTTCTTCCATTGCCTGCAAGTCCTGTTGCCAGGAGTCTTCGCCGATCTGGCGTTTAAGTCGCTCGATTTTGACCTCAATCACATTCAATGGGCTCGCGAGTTCATGAGTGATATTGGCACTGGCAAGTCCTAAAAACCGCAAGTGATCTAGCTTATTCTTATGATCACTGAGCTGAAGGAACCGCTGGTGATTCTGACGAGATTGGTGCATGACCCAGCTAGTGATGACCCAAATGATCCAGGCAACCCCTACCTCGACAAAAACACGGCTATGGTGAGGCACCCCGGCCATCGCCACCCAATCATGGGGAGTCTGGAAGCAAACCACAGCAACGATTGCGCTTAGCAAGGTGATGTGCGAAAGACTAACCCAACCGCGCAGAAACAAGGCTCCGATTGCGGCTTGGACATATAGGCATGCATAGAACGGATTCATGCAAGCCCCCGTTAGCACAATAAGTGCCCCAGCAACTAAATTATCCAAGCCTATTTGGATGCCAATAAAAATTGGACTGGAGCTTCGCCCAATGGCTAGCCAGACATAGTAAAAGAGGTTTGCTGCTACAGCGACGGCAAAGATAGCCCGATAGGCTAATTCAGCCTGCAAATCTGCAAACATCGAGTACTGCTTTGCGGCAAGATAGCCAAAAACAAACCCAAGCAAGACGATCCAGCGAATGCGAATCAGCCAACGAGATCTTTCTCGTAGATCAAGATCCATCAGCTTGGAAAACATGGACTCGATTTGCTCTCTGGTAGTCATCATTGGCTTTCTAAAGCGAAATTATATTGACCAAACGTATAGGGGCGACCGTGGTAACCACGTAACATGAAATCTTGTTTCCACAAAGGGGCTTGTTGCCAAGCTTTTACAACTTCCGACCCCGCTGCAACGATTTGCGGCATTGGCAGCTGGCAAATCTGCGACAATACTTATGCCTTTGCAGGACTTGCCTAATCCACTTTTGTTGCAGCGAGAGATCTCTATGCCAAAATATCGCCAATATCTGGTGCTTAAGGTACTTGTGCTATGCAGTTTGGTGCCTTACCATGGCTGCGGTCGTTCCCGTAAATCTCAGGCAAACCCCGGGCAAAATCCGTCTTCACCGGCAGCTCCTGCTGATCGAGAGCTTGATGATTCGCAAGAGCAGGTTTCAGGCAGCGGTGATGAAGCAGCTATCGCGGATGAAGACAGCAAAACCATTGAAGAATCCGCGGCAGATAAAAGTGGCGAGGAAGCGCTACCAGCTCCAACCGAGATTTTACTGCTGTCGGAATCCGTTCGTTCCTTTGCGGGGAAATTCTTTGGGAAAATGGAATGGCTAGACCCGCCGTCAGCTGAGCGAGAAAACCGCGTCGTTGTTACCATCGCCAGCGATACCTTGCAAACACCTAAGTCATTGAGAATTATGGAAATTAAGCCCTGGATGAAGATTCATAGTCATGGCTCAGGGCATCTGGTGCCAAAATGGAAAGCTGTCCGTGGCGAGCATATCTTCGAGGTAGAAAATATCTACTTCATCATGAGTGGACCCTGGGAGCTAAAACTAAAAGCCGAAATCGATGGAGTCGTGGATGAACTGGAATTCCAATTTGAAGTCCCTTAGCGGCATGGCCCTCTTGCTACTTTGCTTTGCCATGCTTTTTTCAAAGGAAGTTCTTGCCTGCGCATCTTGCAGCTCGGGAAGCGGCTCACCTCTCGTGCTCTATCCAAATGAGCAGTCCAAAGTCTACTTTGGTTCCTCTCAGCTGATGAATATTGGCCTTGTTCAGGCTAATGGTCGCAAAGTATCCCGGAGCAACCAACTGGCGAGAAAGGAAACCCAGTTCTATGCGGCGGGACTCAAGCCATTATCGCAAGTCAGCGTGGTGGTCGGACAAGGGTTGATTCGCAATGTGGCTAGAGATGGTCGTGCCCGAAGCGACTATGGTGATCCCATCTTTGAACTTAGATATACCGCTTTGGAAGGCAACTGGCTTATTCCTGAACGTCCTCAGGTCCAGGGGATCTTAATCCTCAAGCCATCGATGGCTACAAGTATCTATGAACAAGAGGATCCAGAAGGCTTGGACGTCTTCGGCAACGGCTTCGATGAGACGACGATTGGAGCCGACTTTTGGTGGAATATGCTGCCTCTTAAACCTGGCTTCGCTATGCAGCTGGTTCAAAGTTCCCCTAAAACAATTGACAGTGCCCAAATCGAGCGTGGGACGAGGGGAACTCTCGTCGTTGGCATTGGCCATGCTTTCCAAGACTACCTAAATCTTGCCCTTGGCTTCAAAGTTGAGATGAAGGGAAAAGACGCCTACGAAGGGCAACGTATTGTTGGCAGTCAAAGTCGACAGGATGATTTTTTTGCTAGCTTGCGTTGGAACCTTAACCAAGTTCATGAAATTCGTGCGGTGTTCAGTGAGCAAGGCTTCTCGAAGACGAGCAAAAACGCAGTGCGGGCGCAAAGTGCGGGGCTTTCCTATGCGCGAGCTATTTAATCATCAGGACTTTGTGAATTTATATTCACAGGCGAGGCTAGCCGTTTGCCTTATTGGTATCCTCTTTGGCAGCTGCCAGAGCATGGACTCACATCACTTGCAGTCAAGAAAGGCCGGCTCTGACTGTCGCACACTAGAGATGTCCGATCTTCATTCCCGACTTCGACATTCCAAGACTAAACTAATTTTCTTC